>NZ_FNOL01000011.1:0-216844 GCF_900106655.1 Variovorax sp. YR634 | reverse complement strand
GGACGTCTGGGAACACGCCTACTACATCGACTACCGCAACCTGCGCCCGAAGTTCGTCGAGACCTTCCTGGCCAAGCTGGTGAACTGGGACTTCGTCGCCAAGAATTTCGGCTGAGCCCGGGTTTCCCCAACAAAAAAGCCGACCCTTGGGTCGGCTTTTTTGCGGGCTTCAGGCAGCAGGAGCTCAGCGCTTGGTGACTGCGAACAGTTCGCCGCCGAGCTTTGCGCCCTTCTTGATGTTCTTCTTGGCGAACCAGCCCTGGTTCATTTCGAGCACGTAGCGCACCGGCTCCAGGGAGCAGTGCGAGTTCTCGGTCATGGGTTGCATGTCGACCAGATTCACGATGCGGCCATCGTCGGCCACGAAAGCGGCAGTCAGCGGAAGGATCGTGTTGCGCATCCAGAAGCACTGAGTGGCAGGCTGCTCGAACACGAAGATCATGCCTTCGGCCTGCGGCATTTCCTTGCGGAACATCAGGCCGATTTCGCGTTGCAGGGGTGTTTGCGCAATCTGCGCATCGATCTTGTACAGGCCGACCGACAACTGCGTGCGCGGCAGGTCGGTCTGGGGTTGCTGCTGGGCGTGCACAGGCATCATGAAGGACGCGGACGCGAGGAGCAGGGCGGCTAGACGCTGGAACATCGGGCAACTCTTTCAGGGCGGGGTCAGGGCCCGGCCTAAATCAAAAAAACGCCAATAAAAATGCCCGCTGATGCGGGCATTGCCGGTGAGCGTGAAAGCTTACACCTTCTTGGCAGCGGCCGTGTGGGCCTTGGCCACGTGGCTGACCTTGTGCTTCTTGGCCGCAGCGTGCTTCTTGGCAGGCGCGTGCTTGGCGGCCTTGGAAGCGGCTGCGGGAGCAGCGGTGGTGGGTTCGGCTTGTTGAGCGAAAGCACCGGCAGCGAAGAGACCAGCGACCAGGGCTGCGAGCAGCTTGTTCATGAACATATCCTTTGAAATTCGTTGATTTGGATTGCCCTCCCTGCGGAAGGTAGACATTCAACGGAGGCCGATTCCTGCGGTTGACAGCAGAACGGTTGCGGCAGGCGAAAAAAAAGCGCTCCGAAGAGCGCTCTTTTCTGGGGCTGGGCCGACTTACTTGGCGCCTGCCATGTCAGGCGTACCGCCTTGGGTCGACTTGCGCTTCACGCTGCCGTCCTTGTTGCGACGACGCTGGTCGCGGGTGCTTGCGCGCTTCTCGCCAGAGGCAGCAGCCTTGTCGGCACCGATGGCGCCGCCTTCGGGCGTCTTGGCTTCGTCGCCAGCGGCAGCCTTGACTTGGCCAGCGGGCTTGGCAGCCTTCTTGGCTTCGGCACGTTGCTGCGACTTGCTGTTGGTGGCGTTACCTTGCTCAGGCGTCGTACCGGCCGGGTTTTGGGCGTAGGCGCCAGCGGCGAACAGGCCAGCGATCATGACTGCGAGAATTTTGCTCATTGATGATTCCTCTATCGAGAATTGGTTGGAAACGCCTCCCGGCGAGCAGAAGGTCAGCCACTAACGAGCCCATTGGCTCGCCGGTTGACAAACGCTTGCTGATGGGTTGCGTCTAAAATGTACAGCGATTTGTTCGCGGGCTGTACAGCGAATCCACCCCGTGTCTGAATTCGCTGACAGTCGTCAAAATTACGTCAATCCCGGAGCCATCCCCCCTCATGACCAGTTATCAGCACATCAAAGTCCCGACCGAAGGTCAGAAGATCATGGTCAACGCCGACAACTCGCTGAATGTGCCTGACCAACCGATCATTCCCTTCATCGAAGGCGACGGGACCGGCCTGGACATCACGCCAGTGATGCTGAAGGTGGTGGACGCAGCGGTGGCCAAGGCCTACGGCGGCAAGAAGAAGATCCATTGGATGGAGGTCTATGCTGGCGAAAAGTCGACCAAGGTCTATGGTCCCGACGTCTGGCTCCCCGAGGAAACCCTGCACGCTGTGCGCGACTACGTTGTCTCCATCAAGGGCCCGTTGACCACGCCCGTCGGCGGCGGCATCCGCTCGCTGAACGTCGCGCTGCGCCAGGAACTCGACCTTTATGTCTGCCTGCGCCCCATCCAGTATTTCGAAGGCGTGCCGAGCCCGGTGCGCGAGCCGCACAAGACCAACATGGTGATCTTCCGCGAGAACTCGGAAGACATCTACGCGGGCATCGAGTTCGAAGCCGAGAGCGACAAGGCCAAGAAGCTCATCAAGTTCCTGCAGGACGAGATGGGTGTCAAGAAGATCCGTTTCCCCAACACCTCGGGCATTGGCGTCAAGCCCGTGTCGAGGGAGGGCACCGAGCGCCTCGTGCGCAAGGCATTCCAGTACGCCATCGACAACGACAAGCCCAGCGTCACCTTGGTGCACAAGGGCAACATCATGAAGTTCACCGAAGGTGGCTTCCGTGACTGGGGTTACGGCCTCGCAGCCAAGGAGTTCGGCGCTGAACTGATCGACGGTGGCCCGTGGATGAAGTTCAAGAACCCGAAGACGGGCAAGGAAATCACCGTCAAGGACAGCATCGCCGATGCATTCCTCCAGCAGATCCTGCTGCGTCCCGCCGAGTACAGCGTGATTGCCACGCTCAACCTCAACGGCGACTACGTATCCGATGCGCTGGCCGCGCAGGTCGGTGGCATCGGCATCGCCCCGGGCGCGAACCTGAGCGACACCGTCGCCATGTTCGAAGCCACCCACGGCACGGCACCCAAGTACGCCGGCAAGGACTACGTGAACCCAGGCTCCGAAATCCTCTCGGCTGAAATGATGCTGCGCCACATGGGCTGGAAGGAAGCTGCCGACCTGATCATCAGCTCGATGGAAAAATCTATTGCCAGCAAGAAGGTCACCTACGACTTCGCCCGCCTGATGGACGGCGCCACGCAGGTAAGCTGCTCGGGCTTCGGCCAGGTGATGATCGACCACATGTAATTGCCGTTTGCTTCGACGTCTTGCGACGTCGTTGCAATGCAATGGGCCCTTGAACTTCCAGAAGGAATTCAAGGGCTTTTTATTGGCTCTTCGATCGGGCCGCGGCCATCCCTTTTTGCCTAAAACTCTCCGCAGGTGCGCTTCATCAAAAAAGCTGTCGCAACCGCCGCAATGCCCTTGAATTGTCGGATACGCGCCACCAAGTTTTTTTCGCCGGCACGGTGCTTGCACGCTCTATAGAATCTTTTTCATGGCAACGAGAATTCCCAAAACTCCCAGCACTCCGCCGGCCCAGAAGCCGGCCGGGGATGACGGAGATTCGGTCGTCCTGGAGCGCCGGCCGCAGAAAACCGCGCCGCCCCAGATGTACCAGGTGGTCATGCTGAACGACGACTACACCCCTATGGAGTTCGTGATCGTCGTGCTGCAGGAATATTTCAGCAAGGACCGAGAAACCGCGACCCAGATCATGTTGAAGATCCACCTCGATGGCCGCGGTGTCTGTGGGGTCTATTCCCGCGACATGGCGGCCACCAAGGTCAATCAGGTCATGGAAGCGGCGCAGCAGGCTGGGCACCCGCTGCAATGTGTCAGTGAGCCAGTTGCGTGAACCTGTTGAATTGCGCAAGCTCCAACCCATCTGAGAACTTATTTACAGCAAGGCAAAAGGAAATCACATGATTGCCCAGGAACTGGAAGTCAGCTTGCACATGGCCTTTGTCGAGGCCCGGCAGCAGCGCCACGAGTTCATCACCGTGGAGCATCTGCTGCTCGCTTTGCTGGACAACCCGAGCGCCGCAGAAGTTCTGCGCGCCTGCTCGGCGAACGTCGACGACCTTCGGGCGTCGCTCACCAACTTCATCAAGGACAACACGCCTCAGGTGGCGGGTACCGACGATGTAGACACCCAGCCGACCCTGGGTTTCCAGCGCGTCATCCAGCGCGCCATCATGCATGTGCAGTCCACCGGCAACGGCAAGAAGGAAGTCACCGGCGCCAACGTGCTGGTCGCGATCTTCGGCGAGAAGGACTCGCACGCCGTGTACTACCTGCACCAGCAGGGCGTCACCCGCCTCGACGTGGTCAACTTCATTGCCCACGGCATCAAGAAGAGCGATCCGCCGGAAGCCGTCAAGGGCAGCGGCGAAGCGCCTTCGGGCGAAGGCGAGGACGGTGGCGGCGAGCGCAACGAGAAGGCATCGCCGCTCGAGCAGTTCACGCAAAACCTCAACCAGATGGCCAAGGACGGCAAGATCGATCCGCTGATCGGCCGTGAGTACGAGGTCGAGCGCGTCATCCAGATCCTGTGCCGCCGGCGCAAGAACAACCCGCTGCTGGTGGGTGAAGCTGGCGTGGGCAAGACCGCCATCGCCGAAGGCCTCGCATGGCGCATCACGCAGGGCGACGTGCCGGAAATCCTGGCCGAGTCGAACGTGTTCTCGCTCGACATGGGCGCGCTGCTGGCCGGCACCAAGTACCGTGGCGACTTCGAACAGCGCCTGAAGGGCGTTCTCAAGTCGCTCAAGGATAAGCCGAACGCCATCCTGTTCATCGATGAAATCCACACCCTGATCGGTGCGGGCGCAGCCTCGGGCGGCACGCTCGATGCGTCGAACCTGCTCAAGCCGGCGCTCTCGAGCGGACAGCTCAAGTGCATCGGCGCGACCACCTTCACGGAATACCGCGGCATCTTCGAAAAGGATGCGGCCCTCTCGCGTCGCTTCCAGAAGGTCGACGTGGTCGAGCCGTCGGTGCAGGAAACCGTCGACATCCTGAAGGGCCTGAAGTCGCGCTTCGAGGAACACCATGGCGTGAAGTACGCCGTGGCGGCCCTGCAGGCCGCGGCCGAGCTCAGCGCCAAGTACATCAATGACCGTCATCTGCCCGACAAGGCCATCGACGTCATCGACGAAGCGGGCGCCGCCCAGCGCATCCTGCCGCCGAGCAAGCGCAAGAAGACCATCAGCAAGACGGAAGTCGAGGAAATCGTGGCGAAGATCGCGCGTATTCCCCCGGCCAACGTCAGCAACGACGACCGCAGCAAGCTGCAGACCATCGAGCGCGACCTCAAGAGCGTGGTGTTCGGCCAGGACAAGGCACTCGAAGTGCTCGCCTCCGCGGTCAAGATGGCTCGCTCGGGCCTGGGCAAGGGCGACAAGCCGATCGGCTCGTTCCTGTTCTCCGGCCCCACGGGTGTCGGCAAGACCGAAGCGGCGAAGCAGCTCGCCTACATCATGGGCATTGAGTTGATCCGCTTCGACATGTCGGAGTACATGGAGCGTCACGCGGTGAGTCGCCTGATCGGCGCGCCTCCGGGCTACGTCGGTTTCGACCAGGGCGGCCTGCTGACCGAAGCCGTCACGAAGAAGCCGCACGCGGTGCTGCTGCTCGACGAAATCGAGAAGGCACACCCGGACATCTTCAACGTGCTGCTGCAGGTCATGGACCATGGCACGCTGACGGACAACAACGGGCGCAAGGCCGACTTCCGCAACGTCATCATCATCATGACGACGAATGCGGGTGCCGAGACCATGAACAAGGCGACCATCGGCTTCACCAACCCGCGCCAGGCGGGCGACGAAATGGGCGACATCAAGCGCCTGTTCTCGCCCGAGTTCCGCAACCGGCTGGATGCCATCGTCAACTTCAAGGCGCTCGATGAGAACATCATCCTGCGCGTGGTCGACAAGTTCCTGCTCCAGTTGGAAACGCAACTCAGCGAGAAGAAGGTGGAAGTCACCTTCAGCGACAAGCTGCGCAAGCACCTGGCGAAGAAGGGCTTCGATCCGTTGATGGGCGCACGACCGATGCAGCGCCTGATCCAGGACACGATCCGTCGTGCGCTGGCCGACGAGCTGCTGTTCGGTCGCCTGACCGACGGCGGCCGCCTCGAAGTCGACCTCGACGACAAGGACGAAGTGCTGCTCGACATCCAGCCGCTTTCGAAGAAGGAAGGCAAGTCGAAGCCCGAAGCTGAAGAAGCTGCGACAGGTTGAAAGAACCGGGCAGTCCGCGGCCGATGAGGTTGCGGAACCGCCTCCAAAGGCCGGTAGCATCACGCTGCCGGCCTTTTTCTTTGGGCCGCCGAAATCACGAAGCCTCCTCGCCTTGATCCTCCCCGAACTCAGCCACGAATGGAAAACCGGCCTCTCCTTGGCGTGGAGCGGCTACATCGCGGTGTTGTCGATCTGGATCGTGATGCAGAAGCGCGCGCCGGTGTCCACGATGAGCTGGATCCTGTCGCTGGCGCTGCTGCCGTTCGCGGGCTTCGTCATCTACTACTTCCTCGGGCCGCAGCGCCTGCGAAAACAGCGACTCAAGCGCCTGCGCAGTCGCGCCGGCGCCTCCGCCCAGGCCGACGTGGCGCGGCTGCGCGATGCGGCGCAGAACGCCCCGCCGGCGCTGCAACAGATGGCCAAACTGGGCACCGCGACCTGCGGGCTACCGGTGTCGAGCGCCGTCGACGTCGAGTTGCTCTCGGGCGGCGCGCGCACTTTCGACGCAATCTTCGAGGCCGTGCGCGCCGCGCAGAACCACATCCACCTCGAGTACTACATCTTCGAGCCTGACAAGATCGGCACCGCCTTGCGCGACCTGCTGATCGAGCGCGCGAGGCAGGGCGTGACGGTGCGGCTGCTGATCGACGCACTGGGCTCCAAGCGCATCGGCCGCAATTTCATGGCGCCGATGCTCGAGGCGGGCGTGAAGGTCGCGCTGTTCCACGACACCAAGATCGGCCGCCGCCTGCGCCCGGTGACCAACTACCGCACACACCGCAAGATCGTTGTGTGCGATGGTCGCATCGGCTTCACGGGCGGCGTGAACATCACCGACGAGGAAGACAAGCGCACCAACCCCGACGCCTACCACGACGTGCACCTGCGCATCGAAGGCAGCGCGGTGCGCTGGCTGCAGACCACCTTCCTCGAAGACTGGACCTACGCCACCGGCGAAGACCCGCGCGGCATGGACGACACCCTGAATGCCATGCTGCCGCAGCTGGAAGCCGGCGACATCCCGGTGCAGATCGTCACCAGCGGCCCCGACAACGCGATGGAAGCCATCCACCGAATGCACGTCGAGGCCATTCACTCGGCCACGCATCGCGCCTGGCTCACCACGCCGTACTTCGTGCCCGGCGAGCCGGCGCTGATGGCGCTCACCAGTGCCGCGCTGCGCGGCGTCGACGTGCGTCTGCTCGTGCCGCGCCGCAGCGATTCGGCCATCGTGAGCGCCGCCGCGCGCTCGTACTTCGACGAGCTCATCGCCGCCGGCGTGAAGGTCTGGGAGTACAAGGCGCGCATGCTGCATTCCAAGACCTTGGTGGTCGACGACCATTGCGCGATGATCGGCACTGCGAATTTCGACAACCGCAGCTTCCGCCTCAACTTCGAGGTGTGCGCGGTGGTTTATGGTCCGGAACTTGCCCGGCCGCTGGCGGCGCAGTTCGAGACCGACCTGCAGAGTTCCGGCGCGGTGCGCGGCAACCGGCACCAGAGTTTCTGGCGCCGCCTCGGCGACGCCATTGCGCGCTTGTTTTCACCCTTGCTCTGAATGAACCACACCTTTCTCTGGCACGACTACGAAACCTTCGGCGCAGTGCCGCGTCGCGATCGTCCCTCGCAGTTCGCCGCTATCCGCACCGACGCCGAGCTCAACGAAGTCGGCGAGCCGCTGATGATTTATTGCAAGCCCGCGCCGGACTACCTGCCCAGCCCCGAGGCCTGCCTGATCACCGGCATCACGCCGCAGGTGTGCCTGGAGCGCGGCATCCCCGAGCATGAATTCGCCGCGCACATCGAGCGCGCCTTCTCGCAGCCCGGCACCATCGGCGTCGGCTACAACACCATCCGCTTCGATGACGAGGTCACGCGCTTCCTGTTCTGGCGCAACCTGATCGACCCCTATGCGCGCGAGTGGCAGAACGACTGCGGCCGCTGGGACCTGCTCGACGTGGTGCGCCTGACGTACGCGCTGCGCCCCGACGGCATCGAGTGGCCGAAGAAGGAAGACGGCAAGCCCAGCTTCAAGCTCGAAGACCTGGCGCGCGCCAACGGCCTGCTGCACGAGTCGGCGCACGATGCGCTTTCCGACGTGCGCGCCACCATCGCACTGGCACGCCTGATCCGCGACAAGCAGCCCAAGCTATTCGACTTCGCATTCGGCCTGCACAAGAAGGACCGTGTCGCCAGCGAACTCGGCCTGCCCGCGATGCGCGAAACCGCGAAGCCCTTCCTGCATGTCTCGGGCATGTTCCCGGTCGAGCGCGGCTGCCTGGCCGTGATGTGGCCGCTGGCCAGCCATCCGACCAACAAGAACGAACTGCTCGCCTGGGACCTTGCGTATGACCCGAGCGAGCTGCGCGACATCGACGTCGATACGCTGCGGCTGCGCCTGTTCACCCGCACGGCCGACCTGCCTGAAGGCGTGGTGCGCCTGCCCGTGAAGGGCGTGCACCTGAACAAGTCGCCGATGGTGGTCGGCAACCTGCGCACGCTGGCGCCGGCCATGGCCGAGCGCTGGGGCGTCGACCTCGACACGGCCATGCGCCACGCCGCCATCGCTCGCGACCTGCCCGACATGAGCGCCATCTGGTCGCAGGTGTATGCCCGGCCAAAGGAGGCAACGCCCGACGTCGACGAAGACCTCTACGGCGGCTTCGTCGGCAACGCCGACCGCCGGCGCCTCAACCAGTTGCGCGGCCTGTCGCCCGAGGAGCTGGCCAAAGACCGCACCGGCTTCGACGACGGACGGCTCGACGAGATCCTGTTCCGCTACCGCGCACGCAACTGGCCCGAACTGCTCAATGAGGACGAGGCCGAACGCTGGGAAGCCTTGCGCGTGGCAAAGCTCTTCAAGGGCGAGGGCGGGGCGCGCACCATCGAGATGCTGTTCAGCGAGGTCGATGCGCTCTCCGAGAACGCCGACGAGCGTGGCGAGGAAATCCTCGGCGCGCTCTACGAATACGCCGAGGCCATCGCGCCCGAGGCTTGATCCGCGTCGCCCATGAGCCTCTCGATCAACGCCGAACTGTCGAAGGGGCTCGAAAGCTACGGGTTGTTCCTGTCGGAAGGCTCGCTGCTGCCAACGCCATTCCGCTTCGAGACACCGGTGCGCGTGTGGCATGCCGTGCAGATGCACGGCGGGTGCTCCGTGGGCGCGTATTCGAGCATCTCGCCGGGCGCATTGCTCGTCGACGTACGCATGGGGCGCTATTGCTCGATCGGCGACGGTGTGCAGACCCTGTCGGACCATCCCGCCGGCTGGCTTACGACGCACATGCTGGCCTATGCGCCGAATTTTCCTGAGCCCTACCGGCACCAGTCAGTCGGCCAATTCCCTTCGCATTCGCCGGTGGTGATCGGCAATGACGTGTGGATTGGCTCGAGGGTCAGCCTCAAGAGCGGCATCACCATCGGCGACGGCGCGGTGATCGGTGCGGGCGCCATCGTGACTCGCGACGTGGCGCCTTTCACCGTCGTTGGCGGCGTGCCGGCCAGGGTGATCCGCCAGCGTTTCCCCGATGCGCTCATCGAACGCATCCGCGCCTGCCCCTGGTGGGACTGGGACTTGCGCACGTTGGTGCTCGATTGGCAGCACCCTGAAAAAGCCCAGTCGACGCTGGAGGCCGCCGTTGCAGAAGGTCGTCTGTCGCGCTGGAATCCCGGCTGGCGCCTGCTCGACCACGGTACGCCGCCCGCCGAGGGCCAGCCTGCGCCGCTGGTCTTTCTGCCGGGTTGATCACGCATGGAGGTATTTCGCATGACTACAGGTATTTCGCCCCTTGTCCGCACCGCGCTGGCAGCCGTCGCGATGGCCGCGGCGCTCGCCGGATGCAGCGCCTTGCCATCGGCGCCTGGTGCGGCGAAAGCCTGCGGGAGCAGCTTCGAGACCTTCGAGCGCGACACGCTCTATTTCGGCCGGGCCATTCCCTCGGGAGGCCAGGTGTCGGATGCCGAGTGGACGGGCTTTCTCGACACCACCATGATGCCGGCTTTTCCGCAGGGCCTGACGGTGATCGATGCCGCCGGCCAGTGGCGCGGCGTGTCGGGCGACGTGGTGCGCGAGCGCTCCAAGCTGGTGGTGCTGCTGCATCCGCGCAGCGACAAGGACGACGCCGCCATCGCCAGCATCATCGGCACTTACCGCCAGCGCTTCGCGCAAGAGGCGGTGCTGCAGGAGCGGCAATCCGTCTGCGTCCGCTTCTGAGGCTGCCGCGCTCAGGAGGGTTGTCCGTCGATGGCCGGCAGCCCGCTCAGGTCTTCCGACCACGCCAGCGCGGAGCGGCACCAGATCCGGCGACGCGGGGGCAGCAATGCGCGCTGCGCCAGCGCTCCCACGCGCAGCGCATAGCTTGGCGGTGTGTCGCTGTCCGCGGCGGCCCAGATTGGCGAGCCGCAGTTCGCGCAGAAGCCGTGTCGTCGCCGCGCGCCGCTGTCTGCCGTCTTCACGTAGGTCTTCGGCGTGCCGGTCAGCAGGCGGAAGCTGGAGGCCGGCACAGGCACCGACACGCGGTAGGCGGAGCCCGACAGCACCTGGCAGTCGCTGCAATTGCACAGCGAAACCTTCTCCGGATCGAGGTCGGCTTCGAAGGTGATCTGGCCGCAGTGGCAGGCGCCTTGTACTTGCATGCGAATTCCTTTTTTCGGGGGAAGTGGGCATCGTAGGAAGAGCGGCCTGCGGACGCAATGGCTGGCTATTTCCCCGGCCGCGCAGCCTCTGGCGCGGCCACGTATGCTCCCCGGATGGACGCCAATTCCACCGCGCTCGCCGACTTCGCCACCCGCCACCGCAAGCTCTTCGTGCTCACCGGCGCGGGGTGCAGCACCGAATCGGGCATTCCCGACTACCGGGACGTCGAGGGCGAATGGAAGCGCCCGTCGCCCGTCACCTACCAGGCCTTCATGGGCGAGGAGTCCACGCGACAGCGCTACTGGGCGCGCAGCCTGATCGGCTGGCCGACCATGGCCGGCGCCCGTCCGGGTGCGGCGCATCGCGCGCTGGCGCGGCTGGAGGCGGCGGGCCGCGTGGGCTTGCTGCTCACACAGAACGTCGATGGCTTGCATGAGGCGGCCGGTAGCCGCGGCGCCATCGACCTGCACGGGCGCATCGACACCGTGCGCTGCATGGCCTGCGAGCGGCGCACGCCGCGCGCGGCGCTGCAGCTCGAACTGCGGCAGCGCAATCCGAGTTGGGCCGAACTCGAAGCCCGTGCCGCGCCAGACGGCGACGCCGATCTCCAGGGCCATGATTTCTCCGCCTTCGACGTGCCCGCGTGCGCGCACTGCGGTGGCCTGCTCAAGCCCGACGTCGTGTTCTTCGGCGAAAGCGTGCCGAAGGAGCGCGTCACGGCCGCCTTCGCGGCGCTGGAAGAAGCCGACGCGGTGCTCGTGGCCGGTTCGTCGCTGATGGTGTATTCGGGCTTTCGCTTCGTGCAAGCGGCCGCCGCGGCGGGCAAACCCGTGGCGGCGGTGAACCTGGGGCGCACACGGGCCGATGCGCTGCTCTCGCTGAAGGTCGAACGGCCGGTGGGCGAGGCGCTGGAGGCGCTTGCGCAGCAACTGGCGCCCGAGCCGCAACCGGATCGGATGGCCTAGCGTTCGCCCGGCGCCTTGCGCAGGGATCGGATGAACGCGTCCACCGACGCCGTGTAGGCACCGGGCAGGCCCAGTTCACCGTCGATCTGCGCGTGCGTGAGGTCTTCAGGCACTACCTCCGCGCGGCCACCAATTGCCGCGGCCCGAGTCGCGAACTGATTCGCCTGCGTGCACGAGCCATCGCGCCGCTGGGTCGAGCACACCAGCAGCATCGGTGGTGCACCAGGCGCAAGAGTGTCGGTGGGCGATACGGTGCGCCAGTAGGCGGGGTCGTCGCCGAACACGCGGTCATAGAAGGGCATGTGGCGACGTCGCATCAGTGCCGCAGTGTCCAGCGCCGCGCTGTCGAGTGCCACGGTGCCGAGCCACGGGCGTGCGCCTTGCTGCCGCGCGATGCCGGGCGATGCACTGATTAGCGCAACAAGGTGCGCGCCGGCCGAATGGCCCATGAGCACGAAGCGGCCCGCATCGCCGCCCCACGAAGGCGCGCTTGCCTGCGCAGTGGCCACCGCGCGCGCCACGTCCTGGGCCTGCTGCATCACGTCGACCTGCGGCACGAAGCGGTAGCCCACCGACACCAGGATGAAGCCCTGGTCGCGCACCCAGTGCTCGATCTTCAGGTCGACCACCGAGGCGGCTGCCTTGTTGCCGAACATCCACGCGCCGCCGTGGACCATCACGAGCACCGGGGCGTTGCGTGCGTTCGGTGGCAGATAGACGTCCATGCGCTGGCGTGCATCGGGGCCGTAGGGCACGTCGGCAAGCCGTTGCACGCCGGTGGGGGCGACCGGCGCGCCAACTTGCTGTGCCATCGCCGGAAAGAAGAGCAGCATGCCCAGCCAGGCCGCGCAAATCCGCAGCAAATGTGTCATGACGAAGCTCCCGGAGGACCGAAGAGGGTCGAGATTTTCGCGCGCCAGCCGTCGGCCTTCCAGAGGTCGCGGCCCAGGTTCACCCACTCGTGGAAGGCGATGCGCAACGGGTTGTGGGTGCGCAGCGGCGTGGTGAGGCCGTAGCGCAGCGTCACGTCCTTGCGCTCGGCAGCGAAGGTGCCGAACATCCGGTCGAACACGATCAGCACGCCGCCGTAGTTGCGGTCGAGGTATTCCGGGTTCGACGCGTGATGCACCTTGTGGTGCGTCGGCGTGTTCAGTACCCATTCGAGCGGCCCCAGGCGCGGCATCCACGGCGCGTGCAGCCAGAACTGGTAGAGCAGGTTGGCCGCCAGCGTGGCCACCACCGCCAGCGGCGGAAAGCCCAGCCACACCAGCGGCGCGAAGAACAGGGCCGTGCCGGTGAGCTTGCCCGTCCAGCCCAGGCGCAGCGCGGCAGCCAGCGTGAGCTCGTTGGGCGAGTGGTGCACCGCGTGCGTGGCCCAGAACCAGCGCACGCGGTGCGCAGCGCGGTGATACCAGTAATAGCAGAACTCCTGCCCTACGAAGAGCAGTGCGAAGGCCGCGGGCGTCGACAGTGAAATGGTGTCGACCCGGTGCGCGTGCGCCCAGGCCAGCACCGGCGCGGCAATCGACAGGCCCAGCGCATCGACCGCGCGCCGGCCTACCGCGTCGGCCAGCGAGGCGCCGTAGGCGCGCCAGTCGTAGGCCTGGCGCCGCACGAAGCTCTGCACCAGGCCTTCGAGCGTGGCTGCGGCCAGCACGAAGACGAGCAGGCCGGTCAGCCACAGCGCGATGCCCGGCCCCATCGATTCGCGGATCAGGTCGAAGGACATGCTATTTCTGCCGGCTGCTGCGTTGCTGGGTCACGGCATAGGCCTCGATCTGCGCCATCGTCACCGAGCCTGCGTGAGCGCTGTCGATGGCGTCGAAGTTGCGGTAGACCCACGGCATCTTGCCGCGTGCTTCGTCGCGTGTGAGACGGCCATCGACGTTGGTGTCGGCGGCGCCGAAGCGCTTGTGCAGCTCGGCGCGCATCTGTTCGGCGCGGCCGGCATCGGGCGCCTGGGCGCAGGCGGCGAAGGACACGGCTGCGAGCAGCAGCGGCAGGACGTGGCGGGTTGTCATGGGCACGCTCCCTTGCATCAACGGCAGGAAATGACTGCGCCGGCCGCGCTGTAGCAGGTGGCGCTGTGCGTCAGGCCGGTGCCGCTGTTGTAGCTCGTGCTGCTCTGCACGCTGTTGCCGGTGGCGGCGCTGGTGGCGGTGGCGCTGCGGCTCTGGGTCACGTTGCCCGATGCGTCGCGGCTCGCGCTGCCGCTGCTTTCTGCGCTGCCGCGCGTGCCGGCTGCAGCGAAGCCACTGCGGTGGCTGGCCGAGCCGTCGGGGTTGACCGAGGTCGTGCCGGCGCGGGCTGCATAGCCTCCGCCGGGCCCGCGTACCGCGCGCATGTTCGTGGCGGTGGTGCCACCCGCGGCGTTGGGCCGCACGACATGCCGGCTGGCCGCGCCAGCTTGGGTGGCCGTGAAGGCCGCCGCCAGCAGCACGCCGGCCAGCGCGGCGGAAGTGGACAGGGAAAGAACGCGCTTCATGTTCAAGACTCCTTGCGGTGCCGGCTGCGCACCTCGCGAAGCCGTGAAAGCGACTGTGGCCGCGAGATGTGAGCCAGCCATGGCGCAGCGCGGTGCGTTCATGACAATCCGTGAGCGCCCGTCCGGGGCTCTGTCATCGTTTGTCATGAATTCCCGCGCGACCGGGCAGGGCAGCCGCCGTTACGATTCGCCGCATGACCGAAGCGCTGGCCCGCATCCTGATTGCCGACGACGAAGCCGACCTGCGCGCGCTGCTGCAGCGCTACCTCGGCGACCAGGGCTATGCCGTGCGCACCGTCGAGAGCGCCCAGCCGCTCGACAAGCTGCTCGCGCGCGAGCGCTTCGACGTGCTGGTGCTCGACGTCATGATGCCCGGCGAAGACGGCCTGGCTGTGTGCCGCCGGCTGCGCGCACAGGGCGAGACCATTCCCATCCTGATGCTGACTGCGCGCGGCGACCCGGTCGACCGCATCGTCGGTCTCGAGATGGGCGCTGACGACTACCTGCCGAAGCCCTTCAACCCGCGCGAGTTGCTGGCGCGCATCCAGGCGCTGGTGCGGCGCCAGCGCATGCTGGGCGCGCACACCGGGCCGGCGCCGGTGCAGGAAAGCGTGCGCTTCGGCGCCTTCACGCTGCACCTTGGCGAGCGACGCCTCGAGCGCGAGGTGGAGGGCGCGAAAGAAGATATCCCCCTGACCACCGGTGAGTTTTCGCTGCTCCAGGCGCTGGCGCTCAACGCCAACCGGTCGTTGGGCCGCGAGCGCCTGATCGAACTCGCCCACGGCCGCGAGCACGAGGCCACCGACCGCAGCATCGACGTGCAGGTCATGCGCCTGCGCAAGCTCATCGAGGCCGATCCCGCGCAACCGCGCCACATCCGCACGGTCTGGGGCGTGGGTTACCTGTTCGTGCCATGAAGCTCTTTCCGCGCAGCCTGTTCGGGCGCAACGCGCTGCTGCTCGTGCTGCTCATCGCGCTGGGCCAGATTGGCGGCGGGTTGCTGTTGCGCGAGATGGTCATCAAGCCACGGCTCGACCAGATTGCCGAGAGCGTGGCGCGCAACGTGGCAGCCATCCGCGCGGGCATGCTGGCACTGCCGCCGGCCCAGCGGCCGGCATTCGTGGACGGGTTCAACCAGCAGGCGACGGCTGGCCGCGCCGACAAGGCGCGCGGCCCGCGCGTGCTGCTCACGCCGCTGGAGCGCGGCTTCGTGCGCTCGGTGTCGGCGCGCATCGCGAGCAAGGGCGTGGAGGCCGTGTGGCGCCGCGAGCCCGACGGCGGCCTGGCGCTGCGGCTCACGCTCGATGGAAGCGATCACTGGGTCGTGATGCCCGGCCTCTTGCCCGCGCGCGAATTCACGGGTGCGCTGGTGGCGGTATCTGTAGGCAGCGCGTTGCTCGCGCTGGCGGGTGCGCTTTGGTTCCAGCGCCGGCTCAACCGGCCGCTGGTGCGCGTGGTGGAGGCCGCGCACACGCTGGCGGCGGGCCGCGAGCCCATGCCGCTGCCCGAAGACGGTCCCACCGAAGTCGCGACCGTGAGCCGCAGCTTCAATCAACTGGTCGGCAGCCTGCGCCAGACCGAGCGCGAGCGCGCCCTGATGTTGGCCGGCATCTCGCACGACCTGCGCACGCCGCTCACCAAGCTGCGCCTGGGCGTGGAAATATTGCGCGACCGCATGGAGCCCGAGCTCGTGAGCAGCATGACGCGCAGCGTGGAAGAAATGGACGCCATCGTCGGCCAGTTCCTCGACTTTGCGCGCGGCGACGGTGACGAGCTGCCGGTGCCGACATCGCTCGACGACATGGCCCGGGCGCTGGGCGCGGCCAGCGCCGACCATGGCCGGCCCATGGCGCTGCAGCTGGGCGGCGCGCCCACGCTGCCGCTGCGCCAGCAGGCCATGCAGCGCGCCATCGGCAACCTGATCGAGAACGCCTGGCGCCACGGCCGGGCGCCGGTCACGCTGTCGACGCGCGTGGTGGGGCAGGAGGCGATTGTCGAAGTCGCCGACCACGGCGACGGCATCGACCCGGCCGAGGCGGATGCTCTCAAGCAGGCGTTCCGCCGTGGCAATGCGGATCGCGGCGGGACGGCAGGTGCAGGGCTCGGCCTGGCCATCGTGCAGCGCATCGCGCAGGCGCATGGCGGTCGGCTCGAACTGGAGACACCCCCGGGCGAGGGCCTGCATGCACGCCTGCGGCTGCCGTTGCCGCCGGGCTGACGGCCTCGTTCAGCCGGCGCGCTTCGGTGGCATCCAGCTCGTTGCGGCGTCGCGTCCCGCGAGGTGCAGGCTCGCAGTGGCGGCAGGCGTTTCGGCCACCAAGCGCCCCTTGCGGAACACCTTGAGCCGCGTGGCGCGCAGGCGGATCGCCTCGACCGGATCGCGCGCCTGCAGCAGCACGAAGCTCGCGTCGCAACCCGCCTCGATGCCGTAACCCTGCAGGTGCATCACGCGCGCCGCATTCGTCGTCACCGCCTCGAAGCACTGGCGAATGCCGGCCTGGCTGGTCATCTGCGCCACGTGCAGGCCCATGTGCGCCACTTCGAGCATGTCGCCCGAGCCCATGCCGTACCACGGGTCCATCACGCAGTCGTGGCCGAAGGCCACGTTCACGCCGGCGGCCATCAGCTCGGGCACGCGCGTCATGCCGCGGCGCTTCGGGTAGGTGTCGTGGCGGCCCTGCAGCGTGATGTTGATGAGCGGGTTGGCAATGACGGCCACGCCGCTCTGCGCGATCAGCGGCAGCAGCTTGCTCACGTAGTAGTTGTCCATCGAGTGCATCGATGTGCAGTGCGAGCCCGTCACCCGGCCTTGCATGCCGAGGCGCTGCGCCTCGAAGGCCAGCGTCTCGATGTGGCGCGAGAGCGGGTCGTCGGACTCGTCGCAATGCATGTCGACCAGCTTGCCCCGCCCGGCCGCGATTTCGCACAGCAGCTTCACGCTGGCCGCGCCATCGGCCATGGTGCGCTCGAAGTGCGGGATGCCGCCGACCACGTCCACGCCCTTGTCGAGCGCGCGCTCCAGGTTCTCGATGCCGCCCGGGGAGCGCAACACGCCGTCCTGCGGGAAGGCGACCAGTTGCAGATCGAGGTAGGGCGCCACCTGGCGCTTGACCTCGAGCAGCGCGTCGACCGCCAGCAGGCTCGGGTCGCTGGTGTCCACATGAGAGCGAACGGCCAGCAGTCCCTTTGCCACGGCCCAGTCGCAGTAGGCCAGCGCACGTTCGATCAGCGCATCGGCCGTGAGCAGCGGCTTCAGCTCGCCCCACAGCGCAATGCCTTCGAGCAGCGTGCCGCTTTCGTTGACGCGCGGCAGGCCGTAGCTGAGCGTGGCGTCCATGTGGAAATGCGGGTCGACGAAGTGGGGGGCGAGCAGCAGGCCTTGCGCATCGAGCGTTTCGTGCGCCGGGGCGACGAGGCCTTCGGTCACTTCGGCGATACGGCCGCCCTCGACGGCAATCGACATGCCGGTGCGGCCGTCAGGGAGGGTGGCGTTGGTGATGAGGAGGTCGAGCATCGTGGGACCCTGTGATCGGTTGAACGGTATTTTCGGCCGCTTTGAGCGCCGCCGGAGAGCCGCTTCAGCGCGTGTTCTGCGCCCGGTACCGGTATTGCCCCGGTGCAGGCCCGACCTCGATGGTCACGCGGCGCAGCTTCTCGTCGTGCCCCGAGTCGGCCTTGGCCGTCACCACGATGCCGCGCGGCGTGGTGCGGCAGGTGAGGTCGGACAGCGAGATTTCTGCATGGTCGTTGTCGAGCTCGGCGATCGCCACCGTGTGCTCGGCGCGCAGGCTGCCGTTGGCGTCGCGCGTCATCCATTGCACATAGAGGAAGGACTGGGCGTACTGCTCGGCGTGCACCACCCGGTAGGTGCCCTGGTGGTCCTTGCCCCAGGTGCCGCACATCTGCACCCAGGTCACGGCATCGGCGGTGCTGAAGGCCTCGTAGCCGTAGTTCATGCCAAGTGCATGAGCACCGTTGCCGCCCAGCGCCAGCAGCGCCGCGAGCAGGGCGCCTCGCGCGGCGGTGGCGGTCCGGGTGGTCATCATCAGCGTTCCCCCTTGCGGTACGGTTTCATCAGCGCCTGCGGATAGCTCGCCTTGCGTGCCACCAGTACCAGCGCCAGGATCGACAGCAGGTAGGGCAGCATCAGGTAAAGCTGGTAGGGCAGCACGGCGTCGCCGGCTTGCTGCAGCCGTAGCTGCAGCGCATCGAAGAAGGCGAACAGCAGCGCGCCCAGCAGCGCCTTGCCCGGCCGCCACGAAGCGAACACCACCAGCGCCACGCAGATCCAGCCGCGGCCGTTCACCATGTTGAAGAAGAAGGCATTGAAGGCCGACAGCGTGAGGAACGAGCCCGCCACGCCCATCAGCGCCGAGCCCGCGACGATGGCGCCGGTGCGCGTTGCCGCGACCGACACGCCCTGGCTCTCGGCCGCCTGCGGGTTCTCGCCGACCATGCGCAGCGCGAGGCCGAGCGGCGTGCGGTACAGCACCCAGCCCACCACGGGCACCAGCAGCAGCGCGAACAGCGTGAGCGCGGTCTGCGCATTCAGGATCGGCACCGGCAGCCAGTCCATCGGTGCAAACGGCGTGATGGTCGGCGGCGTGTTCACTTTCGGAAAGCTCACGCGGTAGCCGAAGTAGCTGAGCGCGGTGGCAAGCAGCGTGATGCCCAGCCCCGACACATGCTGCGACAGCGCAAGCCCGACGGTCAGGAAGGCATGCAGCAGCCCGAACACCATGCCCGTGAGAGCAGCCACGCCCACGCCCACCCACAGCGGCGCGCCCGCATACACCGCGAGCCAGCCGGTGAAGGCGCCCGCGACCATGATCCCTTCGATGCCGAGGTTGAGCACGCCCGCGCGCTCGCACAGCAGCACGCCGAGCGTGCCCAGAATCAGCGGCGTGGCGATGCGCAGCACCGCGACCCAGAAGGCGGGGTTGGCGAGGATGTCGAGGAAGTCCGTCATTTCTTCATCCGCACCCGGTATTGCGTCAGCAATGTCGCCACCAGCACCGCAATCAGCGATGCGGCAACGATCACGTCGGCGATGTACGTGGGCACGCCGACCGCGCGGCTCATGGTGTCGGCACCGACCAGCACGCCCGCAACGAACACGGCAGCCGCGATCACGCCCAGCGGATGCAGCCCTGCCAGCATCGCAATCACGATGCCCGTGTAGCCATAGCCCGGCGACATGTCGAGTGTGACGTAGCTCGTGCGGCCCGCCACCTCGATCGCGCCCGCCAGCCCGGCCAGCGCACCCGAGAGCAGCGCCACCATCACCACGGTGCGCGTCACCGGCACGCCAGCGAAGGCTGCGGCACGCGCATTCGCACCCACGGCACGGATGTCGAAGCCCAGCACCGTGTACTTGAAGACCGCCCACACCATCACCGCGAGCAATACGGCCCATAGAAGCCCGGTGTGCACGCGCGTCTGCGCGATGAGCTTGCCGAGTTCGAGATCGGACTGCAGCGACACGCTCTGTGGCCAGCCCATGGCGCTGGGGTCTTTCATCGGCCCGTCGAGCAGCGCCGACACGCCCAGCAGCACGATGAAGTTGATCAGCAGCGTGGTGACGACTTCGTCCACGCCGAGCTTGTTCTTCATCAGCGCCGGGCCCAGCAGCATCAGCGCACCCGCCACGGCGGCGGCCAGCATCATCAGCGGAAACAGCAGCCACGGCGACAGCTCGAAGCCCGTGCCGCCATGCATGCCGCCCACGGCGACGGCGGCCAGCGCGCCGGCGTAGAGCTGGCCCTCGGCGCCGATGTTGAAGAGCCGCGCCTTGAAGGCGACCGTGGCGGCCAGCCCGGTGAGGATCAGCGGGATCGCGCGGGTCAGCGTCTCGCTCCATGCGAACACCGAGCCGAAGCCGCCCTGCAGCAGCAGCGCGTAGGTGCGGCCGACCGGCGCACCAGCCCACAGCACCAGCAGCGCGCTGACTGCCATGGTGAAGACGACCGCGCCGATGGGCGCAAGCACCAGCGCCGTGCGCGAGGTTTCGTGGCGCCGTTCGAGCCGCATCATGGCGTGGCTCCCTTGGCGTGGGCAGCCGTCGCGCCGGCCATGGCCAACCCGATGGCTTCGCGTGTCCAGGCTGCGGCCGGGCGTGCCTCGCCCAGATGGCCGCCATGCATCACGGCCACGCGGTCGCCGAGCGCGAGCACTTCGTCGAGGTCGTCGGAAATCACCAGCACCGCCGCGCCAGCGTCGCGCGCGGCAATCAGCTGCTGCTGCACATAGGCCACGGCGCCGATGTCGAGGCCCCAGGTCGGCTGGTGCGCGACGATCAGGCGCGGCGCGCGGTTCGGGTACTTCTTGTTTTCGTCGCCCTTGGCTATTTCGGGCTGCTCGGGCGCCAGCAGGGCGCGGCCCAGGATCAGTTTCTGCATGTTCCCGCCGGAGAGCGAACGGGCCGGCGCCATCAGGCCGGCGCCGCGCACGTCGAATGCCTTTTCGATGCGCCGCGCGTGCAGGCGGGCGGCCGCGCGCTTCACGATCCACGACCAGCGCGAGAACACCGGGCTGCGCAGGCGCTCCGACACAGCGTTCTCCCACACCGGCAGGTCGCCGACCACGCCGACGGCATGCCGGTCTTCCGGGATGCGCGCGACACCGCGCTGCACCAGCCGGGCGGGCGAGGGCGGCAAGGCGCGGCCCATCAGTTGAGCCGTGCCAGACGTGGCGCGGCGCGTGCCGCACAGCAGCTCGGCCAGCGCCACCTGCCCGTTGCCGGAAACACCGGCGATGGCGGTGATCTCGCCGGCGCGCAGCGTCAGCGACACCTCGCGCAGCCGGTCTTGCCCGCCGTTCTTGTCGGTTGCTGTGCTCACGTGGTCGAGAACGCAGACGGCATCGCCCACCGACTTGGCTGGCCGCCGCTGCGGCGCATCGACCGCATGCCCGACCATCCACAGCGCGAGCTGTGCCTGCGTGGTATCGGCCGTGCGCGCCTCTGCCACGAGCTTGCCGCCGCGCAGCACTGCGATGCGATGCGACACGCGCAGCACCTCGCCGAGCTTGTGGCTGATGAAGATCACCGACAGCCCCTGTGCCACCATCTGCGCGAGCGTGGCGAACAGTGCCTCGCTTTCCTGTGGCGTCAGCACGGCGGTCGGCTCGTCGAGGATCAGGATGCGCGCGCCGCGATACAGCGCCTTGAGAATTTCCACGCGTTGTCGTTCGCCCACCGACAGATTGCCGATCTGCGCGTCAGGCTGCACCGGCAGCCCGAAGCGCTGGGCCACGTCGAGCAGCCGGGCGCGTGCGGCCGCGCGGCGCGACACCGGCCGCCACAGCGGCTCGGTGCCCATCATCACGTTGTCGAGCACGCTGAGGTTGTCGGCCAGCGTGAAGTGCTGGTGCACCATGCCCACGCCGGCCGCGAGCGCGGCCTTGGGGTTGCCCGGCGGCAGCGGCGCGCCGAAGACTTCGATGCTGCCTTCGTCGGCGACGTAGTGGCCGAACAGAATCGACATCAGCGTCGACTTGCCCGCGCCGTTCTCGCCGAGCAGCGCCAGCACTTCGCCGGCCTGCAGGTCGAGGGAAATGGCGTCGTTGGCGACGAGGCTGCCGAAGCGCTTGGTGATGCCCTGGAGGCGCAGGACGGTGGCGTCGCTTCCTCCCTCCGTGGGAGGGAGAGAAGACTGGGTCACTTCCACGCAGCCAGGAAAGCCAGCATGACCTTGGCGGAGTTGTCCGCCGCGATACCCATGAAGGTGCCCATCTCGTTCTCGCCGTCGCCACCGCCCGCGAGGTCGCTGAGCGAGCGGAAGGCGATGTACGGCACGCCGTTGCTGTAGGCGACCATGCCCACGGCCGCGGTTTCCATGTCGAGCACGTTGGCCTGGAAGGTCTTGTAGGTGTATTCGCGGTAGGCCTTGTTGTCCATGAAGGCCTGGCCAGAGACACCGTTGCCACCGACCACCAGTTGCGGCTTGCGCGGCAGGCACTTGCCGGCGCTGCAGTTGGCCAGGTCGACGTTGCGGATGCTGCGTGCCACCTCGAGCATCTTCGGATCGGCCTCGAACCAGAACTTGCGCTGGATCTCCGGACGCGCGGCCGAGCGCACCTCCACCGGGCGCGGGAACATCATGCCGAAGTTGGGCAGCGTGGCGTCGGTGATGAAGGGTGGCGCGGCGTACTTGCCGGGCGCGGTTTCGCGCGCCATCAGCACTTCGAGGTACTGGCCCCATTGCGCCGGCACCGTGACGTCGCCGACGTGCAGAGACGGATTCACGCCACCCGCGATGCCGCTGAACACGATGTTCGTCACGCGGAAGCGATTGAGCACGAGCTGCGTGTTCATCGTCGCGTTCGTCATGCTGATGCCCGACAGGAACAGCACCACGGGCTTGCCTTCGAGCGTGCCTGTGGTGAACTCCACGCCGTTCACGCTGTGCTTCACAGGGGTTTGCAGGCGCGTGAGCAACAGCTTGAGCTCGGGCTCGAAGGCTGAGAGCACCGCGATGCGCGGGGTGTCGTCGAGGCGCGTGCTGCTGTTGATGCTGACGCCGGTGCCCTTGTAGACGCCGACGCAGCCCGCGAGGCCAAGGGCCAGCACGCCGGCCGCGAGAAGGGAAACCCAGCGAATCTTCATCGGCGCGCTCACTTTGCGGTGGACTTCGGTTGCGCGTCGTCCACCTTCACCGTGAACTTGCCCGAGAGGATGTCAGCCTGCTTGGCTTTCACCTTGGCGACGATGTCGGCAGGCACCTTCTTCTCGAAGGTGCCCAGTGGCGCCAGCTCGGAGCCCTTGTGCTTCATCTGCGCGTATACGCCGTAGTCTTCGGCCGCGAACTTGCCTTCCTTCACGAGCTTGATCGCGCGGTCGGCCGCGGGCTCGAAATTCCACAGGGCCGAGGCGACCACCGTGTCTGGGTACTGGCTCTGCGTGTCGATCACGTTGCCGATGGCGAGCTTGCCTTTTTCCTTGGCCGCGTCAGAGACGCCGAAGCGCTCGGCGTACATCACGTCCGCGCCCTTGTCGATCATGGCGAAGGCCGCTTCCTTGGCCTTCGGCGGGTCGAACCAGCTGTTGATGAAGCTCACGCTGAACTCGACCTTCGGATTCGTTTCCTTCGCGCCGGCCATGAACGCGTTCATCAGCCGGTTGACCTCGGGAATCGGGAAGCCGCCGACCATGCCGATGCGATTGCTCTTCGTCATGCCGCCGGCCACCATGCCGCTCAGGTAGGCCGGCTCCTGGATGTAGTTGTCGAACACGCTGAAGTTGGGCGCCTGCGGCTTGAGCGACGAGCCCATCAGGAAGGCGACCTTCGGGAAGTCTTTCGCGACCTTGCGCGCCGCGGCTTCCACGCCGAACACCTCGCCCAGGATCAGCTGGTTGCCAGCCGTGGCGTACTCGCGCATCACGCGTTCGTAGTCGGCGTTGCTGACGTTCTCGGTGGCCTTGTATTCGATCTCGCCGCGAGCCTCGGCCGCTTTCAATGCCTTGTGGATGCGACCCACCCATTGCTGCTCGAACGGCACGGTGTACACCGCCGCCACCTTCAGCTTGGCCTGCGCGAGCGCAAGGCCGGGCGCGCCGGCCGCAAGTGCTGCGGCAATGGCGACGGAACGGATGATCAACTGGCGGCGTGCTGTCACGGTGCTTCTCCTCGAGGTATGGAAATCTTCTTGTCGCTGCCGGGGAGCAGCGCGGCGCCCTTCAATCGGACGCCGGGGCGTTACTTGGTGCCGAAGATGCGGTCGCCTGCGTCGCCCAGACCCGGCAGGATGTAGCCGTGGCTGTTCAACTCGCGGTCGATCGCGGCGGTGTAGATCGGCACATCCGGGTGGGCCTTCTGCATCGTCGCCACGCCTTCGGGGCAGGTCAGCAGGCAGACGAACTTGATCGACTTGGGGTTGAGCTCCTTCAGGCGCTCGACCGCGGCCACGGCCGAGTTGCCGGTGGCCAGCATCGGGTCGACCACGATCACGTCGCGGTTCTCCATTTCGCCGGGCATCTTGAAGTAGTACTCGACGGCCGTCAGCGTCTTCGGGTCGCGGTACAGGCCGATGTGGCCGACGCGGGCGCCGGGCACCACTGTCAGCATGCCGTCCAGGATGCCGGTGCCGGCGCGAAGAATGGATACCAGCACCAGCTTCTTGCCGTCGATGACCTTGGCCTGCATGGTCTCGAGCGGGGTTTCGACCTCGATGTCCTGCATCGGCATGTCGCGCGTGACCTCGTAGGCCATCAGCATGCTGATTTCGTTGAGGAGCCGGCGGAAGCTGTTGGTGGACGCATCCTTGCGGCGCATCAGCGTGAGCTTGTGCTGGACGAGGGGGTGGTTGACGAGGTGGACGTTGCTCATTGGATTTTTTCTATCGTTGCTGCTGAACCCGGGAGTCTAAAAGACGGTGCCGTCGCTCTCGATCAGCAGAGGCGGAGCACCGTCACGCAAGCGTTGTGCCAGCGCCCGGCCCGCGGCCCAGGTGCCGCCTTCGAGCACGCAGGCCAGCGGGAGCTCTTCCTCGGTGCGGTCGAGCACCTTGCGCACGCGCGGCGCCACTTCGTCGAGCAGCGCCACGGTGAGCGCGCGCCATTCGACGATGAATTCGTCGCTCGCCTTCCAGCGGCGGGTGAGAAAGGCCGGGTCCTTCGGCACGATCACCCCGCTGTCGATCAGCAGGCCGCCATTGCGGTACTCGGGCAGGGCGGTGAGCGCGTCGAGGTGGCGCACCTTCACGCCGGCCCATTCGAAGGGTTCGAGCAGCGAATACGTGAGCCACTGCGAGAGCTTGTGAAACGGCATCCAGCCGTTGGTGAGGCCGGGGCCGCGCACCGCGCTGTGGCGCCAGCAGTCGCCCAGCGCCAGCGCCGGGTCGCCGGAGCCGATGCCGCCTGCGCTGTCGCTGCCGTCGGCCGCGATGCTGTCGACGGCATTGGCCGAGGGCCAGATGCGCGACAGTGTTTCGAGCAGCAGCGAGAGGATCTGGTGCGCGGTGATCTCCGCAGTGGGCGGCGCGGCCGGGCCGTAGGGGCCGACCAGCGCGTCGAACAGGCCGCCGGGCCGGCCGTCGTCGCCGAAGGTCTCGGGCTGCTCGCCCATGGCCTCGCCGAGCCGGCGCAGCAGTGTGGTGCGGCCCGCCAGGCCGACCAGCGGATTCACCTCGCTGACCTGGAAGGCGTCGCCGAGCCGGTCGGTGACCAGGCCGCGCAGGCCGGCCGCATCGGCCTGGTAGGGATGGTTTGGGTCGGACGAGAAAAGCCCGCTCATGAACGCGTGGTAGCTCGCCACGCCCAGCCCTTCGGAACGCGTGAAGCGCTCGCCGGTGGCCGATTCGGTGTAGTGCCAGTCGGGGCCGGCGCCGGCGTCGAGCAGCACGCTCACCAGCACCAGGTCGATGTGGGCCCGGGCGCGCTGGCGGGCGTCGCATTCGCCCAGCAATGCGTCGAGTTCTTCAAGGCGATTGACGCCGCCGGCCTCGAAATGGCGCCAGCGGCTGTGGTACGGGATGGTGTCCCACGGATAGCGCTCGCGCGTGACCTCGGCGACGGTGCGCGCCGCGTCTTCGAGCGTGTTGTCGCTTCCGATGCGGAACCACTGCGATTCGCCTCGGCGCGCGCGTGCCAGCAGGGCGCCCGCGCGCTGGCGGATGGCGGCGGTGGTGCGCAGCAGGCCGGCCGCGCCGGCCGGGTGCGCGGTGTCGGCAGTGAATTCGATGGACGGATCGACCTTGCCCGCGCCCCCCGGCGGCAGGCTGCCGGAGCCGTCGACTGGCATGTTCTTGTCGTCGCTGTTGCGGTTGCTCATTCGCTCAATCCCCGGCCCTTGGCCTTCTTCAGTTCCTCGGCGTCCGGCACCGGGCCGGGCGTGAAATAGCCGGCGGCCATCTTGGCGTCCATCTCGACGCGGGCGTCGGCCGGAATCAGCGCGTCGGGAATGTTCACGCGTTCGCCGATCTCGATGCCCGAGCCGGTGATCGCGTCGAACTTCATGTTGCTCATCGACACGAGCCGATGGATCTTCTTGATGCCCAGCCAGTGGAAGACGTCGGGCATCAGCTCCTGGAAGCGCATGTCCTGCACGCCGGCCACGCATTCGGTGCGCGCGAAATACTGGTCGGCCGTGTCGCCGCCCACCTGGCGCTTGCGCGCGTTGTAGACCAGGAACTTGGTGACTTCGCCGAGCGCGCGGCCTTCCTTGCGCGAATAGGCGATGAGGCCGACGCCGCCGCGCTGCGCGCCCTGGATGCACTCCTCGATGGCATGCGTCAGGTAGGGCCGGCAGGTGCAGATGTCGGAGCCGAACACGTCCGAGCCGTTGCACTCGTCGTGGATGCGCGCGGTGAGCTCGACTTCGGGGTTGGCCAGGTCGCGCGGGTTGCCGAAGATGTAGAGCGTTTGCCCGCCGATGGGCGGCAGGAACACTTCGAGGTCGGAGCGCGTGACCAGCTCGGGGTACATGCCGCCGGTTTCCTCGAAGAGCGTGCGGCGCAGGTCGGTCTCGGAGCAGCCGAAGCGGCGCGCCACCTCGGGCAGGTACCACACGGGTTCGATGGCGGCCTTGGTCACCATCGCGGCGCCGCCGGTGGTGAGGAAATGGCCGTCGGCCTTCAGGCGGCCGCTTTGCAGCGCCTCGATGACCTCGGGCAGGATCACATGCGCCTTGGTGATCGCGATGGTCGGGCGGATGTCGTAGCCCGCCGCCAGCTCGGTGGAGAACACATCCGCCACCAGCGCGCCCCACGGGTCCAGCGACACGATGCGCCCCGGCTCGCTCCACTGCGGATAGGGCCCGATCACGTCGGTGGGCGCGGTGTTGGTGAGGTCGGCCTTGTGCTCGCGCTTGAGCGCCCCGGCCGCCACTGCCAGCGCGCGGTACACGCTGTAGGAGCCGCTGTGCGTGCCGATCACGTTGCGATGCGCCCGCTTGGTGGTGGTGCCGACTACCGGTCCGCGCTCGGTTGCAGTGGCCGCGCCCCAGTGAATGGGCAGCGCACCGAAGCCGCCGGCATGCGAAGTCAGCCGGATGTGGCCGGTCGACGACGAGGGATGAAGTGGGGGGAGGGGCGTGACACCGCCCGGGGTGGAAGGGATCGTTGTGCTGTCTGCAGACATTGGTAGCCCTCAAAAAATGCAATGTACCGATCACTTGTGCGGCTGGCAAGCGAGGGCGCGCCCTTGGTTGCAGCGCGCTTCGGCGGTCCGCGGATGTTGAACAACAATGCGAGTGGACGGACCGCACCCACAACATCTTTTGCTGGAGGAAATCAATGCGCACGCTTCTCTGTGTATTTCTCGCCTTGAGCCTGTCTGCCTGCGACAAGGCCACCGAAGGCTTCTCGCAGGGCTTCGATTCCGCCTTCAAGACCAACTTCAGGACGAGCTTCATCGACAGCTGCGTCAAGAGCGCCGGATCGCGCGGGAACAAATCGCAGGAGGAGCTCACCAAGCTGTGCACCTGCGCGGCCGATGGCGTCATGAAGGACGCCACTGTGTCGGATCTGCAGGACGTGGACAAGATCAGGAGCAAGAGCGGCCCGATCATCGAGCAGTGCGTGAAGGAGGCCGTCGGCCTCGTGGTGGATACGCCGGCGCGGGTGTCTTGAGGCTCCGGTCCGGGGCCGGCCGCCGCTCGCGGCACAATCCACCGGAACTTTTTTCGACAAGGCTGTAACCAGCCAGCCCGATGGAACGAAACACCGTAGGCAGCAGGACGAACCCGAGCGACGCGGAAGCGGCGCTGCGCAGCCTGTTCCTTCGCGGCCTCGACGGCGACGCGAAGGCCTACCGCGACTTCCTGCAGCGACTCAGCGCGCACCTGCGCGCCTTTCTGGGCAAGCGCCTTTTTGGCTGGCCCGATGAAGTGGAAGACCTCGTCCAGGAATGCCTGCTCGCCATGCACAACCAGCGCCACACCTACCAGAGCGACCAGCCGCTGACGGCCTGGGTGCATGCGATTGCGCGCTACAAGATGATCGATCTGCTGCGCGCCAAGTCGGTCCGCGAAGACCTGCATGATCCGCTGGACGACGACCTGGCCGTGTTCGCCGAATCAGCCGAAGAGGCCAGCGATGCGAAGCGCGACCTCGGCGGCCTGCTCGAAACCCTGCCCGAGCGCCAGCGGCTGCCGATCGTGCACGTGAAGATCGAAGGCCTGTCGGTTGCCGAGACCGCGAGTCTGACAGGCATGTCGGAGTCGGCGGTCAAGGTCGGCATTCACCGGGGGCTCAAGGCGCTGGCCGCCCGGTTCGGCAACAGCTGGGGAGGTGCGGCATGAAGACCGACGATCTGGTCGCGATGCTGGCGAGCGGCGAGGTGGCCGTGCCGCGCCGCCGTGCCAGCCGACGCATCTGGCTGGCGGTGCTGCTGGGTTTGCCGTTCTCGCTCCTGATCCTGTTCGGCGAGTACGGCATGCGGCGCGACATCGTGCAGGCCATGTTCTGGCCGATGTTCTGGGTCAAGGTGCTGTTTCCCTTGTGCATCGCAGCGGCTGGCTTCGTGGCCGTGGAGCGGCTTGCGCGGCCGGGCGTCGAGCCGCGGCGCACCTGGGTGGGCGCGGTGCTGCCCGTGCTCGCGGTGTGGGTGCTGGCGGTGATCGCCTGGTTCACCGTGCCGGCAGAGGAGCGCATGCCCTCGCTGATGGGGCAGTCATGGCGCGTCTGCGCACTGAGCATCGGGCTGATGGCGCTGCCGGTGTTCGCGGCCACGATGGTGGCGCTCAAGGGAATGGCGCCCACGCGGCCGGCGCTGGCCGGGGCTGCGGCAGGGGCGCTTGCCGGGGGCATTGGCGCGGCGGTCTACGCGCTGCACTGCATGGAGCTGACCGCGCCGTTCCTTGCGGTCTGGTATGTGAGCGGGATCGCTGTGCCGGTGCTGGTTGGTGCCGTGCTCGGGCCACGCCTGCTGCGCTGGTAGCGCGCCGGCAGAGGCCCTGGGCCGGTCAAGTCAACGCTTCTTCGAGCCGAAGATCCCGCCGAGCACGCCGCGCAGGATTTCCTTGCCAACAGACGTACCCATGGTGCGCACCGCCGACTTGGCCATGGTCTGCACCAGGCCGTCGTGCTTCGCGCCGCGCGGGCCGGTGGTGCCGAAGAGCATGTCGTTGAGCATGCCGCCCATGCCGGAGCCGGAGGCCTCCGCCGCATCCTTGCCGCCGGGCAGCGTTGCTGCCGGTGCGTCGGGTGCGCTGTCGGCGCGGCCCTTGAGCTTTTCGTAGGCCGATTCGCGGTCTACCGTTTTCTCGTAGACACCGGCGACGAGTGAGCCGGCGATCAGTGCCTTGCGCTGGTCGGGCGTGATGGGGCCGAGCTGGCTGCCGGGCGGCAGCACGAACACGCGCTCGGTCACGCTCGGGCGGCCCTTTTCGTCGAGGAAGCTCACCAGCGCCTCGCCAACGGCGAGTTCGGTGATGGCGGTCTCGATGTCGAGGCCCGGCTTCTGGCGCATGGTGCTGGCGGCCGCCTTCACGGCCTTCTGGTCGCGCGGCGTGAAGGCGCGCAGCGCGTGCTGCACGCGATTGCCCAGCTGGGCCAGCACCGTGTCAGGGATGTCCAGCGGGTTCTGCGTAACGAAATACACGCCCACGCCCTTGGAGCGCACCAGCCGCACCACCAGCTCGATGCGTTCCACCAACGCCTTGGGCGCCTCGTTGAACAGCAGGTGGGCCTCGTCGAAGAAAAAGGCCAGCTTGGGCTGCTCGGGGTCGCCGATTTCGGGCAGCTGCTCGAACAGCTCGGACAGCATCCACAGCAGGAAGGTGGCGTACAGGCGCGGCGAGTTCATGAGCTTGTCGGCCGCAAGGATGTTGACGACCCCCTTGCCGCCCACGGTCTGCATGAAGTCGGCGATGTTGAGCATCGGCTCGCCGAAGAACTTGTCGCCGCCCTGGGTTTCGATCTGCAACAGGCCGCGCTGGATGGCGCCTACGCTGGCGGCGCTGATGTTGCCGTACTGGGTGGTGAACTGGCTGCTGTTTTCGCCCACGTACTGCAGCATGGCGCGCAGGTCTTTCAGGTCGAGCAGCAGCAGGCCGTTGTCGTCGGCGATCTTGAACACCAGGTTCAGCACGCCGGCCTGTGTTTCGTTCACGTCGAGCATGCGGCCCAGCAGCAGCGGGCCCATGTCGGAGACGGTGGCGCGCACCGGGTGGCCCTGTTCGCCGAACACGTCCCACACCGTGACGGGGCAGGCGGAGGGCTCGGGCACCTCGATGCCCCGTTCCTTGAGGGTGGCAGCCAGCTTGCCGCCGATGGCACCCTTTTGACTGATACCGGTCAGGTCGCCCTTGACGTCGGCCATGAACACCGGCACGCCGATGGCGGAGAGCTTTTCGGCGATGGTCTGCAGGGTGACTGTCTTGCCGGTGCCGGTGGCGCCGGTGATAAGGCCATGGCGATTGGCCAGGCTGGGGAGAAGGCTGCACTCGATGGCGTCGTGCCGTGCGATCAGAAGTGGGTCGGCCATGGGGCGCTCCGGTCGTATCGAAGCGGGCAGTCTAATCAAGCGGCACTCCTATAATCCACGGCCCGCACGGTAGTTCAGGAAAAAGTTTTAGGAGGTTTTTTTGTCATCGACTGCTCAGCCCCCCATTCCCGCCACTGGCGATGCCTCCGAACAGTCGCCGATCGAAAAAGAGCTGGCCGTGCTGCTCGTGAACGCGCTGAACCTCGAAGTGGCCCCCGAGGACATCGTGCCGACCGACCCGCTCTATGGCGAAGGCCTCGGACTCGACTCGATCGACATCCTCGAAGTAGCGCTCGAAGTCTCGCGCCGCTATGGTTTCCAGCTGCGTTCTGACGACGAACGCAACCAGCAGATTTTCCAGTCGCTGCGTACGCTCGCGACCCACGTCGCCCAGCATCGCGTGGCTTCCTGATCCCATGTCGCGATGGCGAATAGCACTCCTTCTGGTGGCAGGCGTGGCGTATGCCGGCCTGTCCCACTGGATGACGCTGTTCCATGCCACGGAACCGTGGGCGGTCGTGGTGTTGCTCGGGCCGCTCTGGCTCGCTGCCATGGGCCTTGCCGCCAGCTGGTTCGGTCGCTGGGGCCTTGCCGCCGTGGCCGTCCTGGGCGTGGGCGGCTTCTCGCTCGTCTTCCTGGGTGAGGCAGGCGATCCCAACCGCTTGTACGTGCTGCAGCACGTGGCCATCAACGCCGCGCTGTGCGGCTGGTTCGGCTCCACGCTGCGCGGCCGGGGCCTGCCGCTGATCACGCAGTTCGCGCAGCGGGTGCACCCGCTCAAGGGGCACATGTTGTCCTACACCACGCAGCTCACGCGCATCTGGACCGGCTTCTTCGCGCTGACGGTGCTGGCGTCGATCCTGATCTACCTGACAAGGCCGTTCTCCGACTGGTCGCTGTTCGCCAATGTGCTGTCGCCCGTGATGGTGACGCTGCTCTTCGTGGGCGAGCACTTTGTGCGCTACCGGCTGCATCCCGAATTCGAACGCACGCGCCTCGTGGATGCGGTGCGCGCGTTCTATGGCACATCGTCGGTGGACACCAGCCCCGGCAGCCAATGACACAGGCGCCGCCCGCGTGACGACAGATACCCGTTTCCTGCCACTGCTCACCGACCGAGACCCAGATTCCATCCTGGCCTGGCGCGCCGGCGTGCCCGTGAGCACGCGGCAGTTCCTGGCCGACGTGGCCCGCTTCGCGCCCGAGCTTCCGGGCGAGGGCTCCGCCGTCAATCTCTGCGTCGACCGCTATGCCTTTGCCGTGAGCCTGGGCGCGGCGCTGGTGCGCGGCCATGCCAGCCTGCTGCCGCCCGACGCGCGGCCCGACACGCTCGCGCGCCTGCTCGAGTCCGGTGGCTCACGTCTTTTTGCGCTCACCGACGATCTGAAGCAGCAAACGCCAGGCATGCAGCGCGTGCTGATCGAGAACAGCCAAAGCCGCGCGAGCTCTGAGGCCCCCGTGCCGCAGATCGATGCAGCCATGCACGCCGCCAGCCTGCTGACCTCCGGCTCGACCGGCGTGCCGCAGCCGCACGCCAAGACCTGGGGCACGCTGGTGGGCGACGTCGCGGTGGCCGTGAAACGGCTGTGCCGTGTGCTCGAGCGCCCCACGCTGGAAGGCCTGACGCTGGTCGCGACCGTGCCGGTGCAGCACAGCTACGGGCTCGAGTCGTCGGTGCTGCTGGCAATGCTGGGCGGCGCGGCCTTCGAAAGCGGCCGGCCGTTTTTCCCGGCCGATGTAGCGAAGACGCTGGCCTCGGTGCCGCGCCCCCGCGCGCTGGTGACCACGCCGTTCCATCTCAAGACATTGCTGCTCTCGGGCATCGAGTTGCCGCCGGTCGACCTGATCCTGTCGGCCACCGCGCCGCTTTCGCCGCAGCTCGCGCAGCAAGCCGAGCAGGCCATGGGCGGCGTGCTGCTCGAAATCTACGGCAGTACCGAGTCGGGGCAGGTCGCCACGCGCCGCACCACCGACAACGAGATCTGGGAGACCTTCGGCGAGATCCGCGTGCACGCCGAGCCTTCGGCGGACGGTAGCCCCGAGCGCTTCATCTTCAGCGGCGACTTCATTCCCGAGCCCACGCCCATGGCCGACGTGCTCGAACTGCTGGACGAGCGCCGCTTTCGCCTGTTCGGCCGGGCCAACGACCTGATCCACGTGGCAGGCCGGCGCAGTTCTCTGGCGCACCTGAACTTTCACCTGAACAGCATTCCCGGCGTGGACGACGGCGCCTTCTGGCTGCCCGACGAGGTGGCCGACGGTGTCGTGCGGCCGGTGGCCTTCGTGGTCGCTCCCACGCTGTCGGCGGGCGACGTCATCGCGGCCCTGCGGCAGCGGCTCGAACCCGTGTTCGTGCCGCGCCGCGTGGTGCAGGTCAAGGCCTTCCCGCGCGAAGGCACGGGCAAGCTCACCGTGCGGGCGCTGCGCGAATTCGCGCTGGCGCAGCTAGCGGAAGACGACACACCGGTGCAGATGGCCCACGTGGTGCCAGCTGACCACCCCGTGTTTGCCGGTCATTTCCCGGGGCAGCCGCTGCTGCCGGGCGCGCTGGTGCTGGCCGAGGTCATGGAGGCCATTCGCCGCGTGCCGGCCCTGGTGGCTCGGCTGGGCGCCCATCCCACGCTCGCCGCGGCCAAGTTCCTGGCGCCCGTGCGGCCCGGCGCCGCGCTGTCCATCGAGCTGCATCCGGAGGCCGGGCCCGGTCGCGGCGTGCGTTTCGACGTGCGTTGCGACGGCGTGGTGGCTGTCACGGGCCGCTGGACAGCCGTGCAAGAGTCCGCGTGATGAAGCACACCGATGTCGAGGCGCGCGCCGTGAAAGAGGCAACCAGGGCAGGGCAGGCGGCACCGAAAGGCGAGCGCGGCGAAAGCGGCGACTGGGCCCGTGCGCCCGAGCGCAGCAACATGCTGGCGCTGCGGTTCATCGTTTTCATGGCGCTGGTGTGCGGACGCCACGTCACGCGCCTCCTGCTGCCGCCGATTGCCCTGTACTTCCTGCTGTTCGCGCCGGCGCAGCGCCGGCACATCAAGCGCTACCTGTTCCGGGCCATCGGTCCGCAGGCGGGTTGGGTCGACGGCTTCAGCCTGCTGCACGCCTTTGCCTCGACGGTGCTCGATCGCGTGTATTTCCTGCGTGGGCGCCTGGACCTGTTCAAGGTCAGCATCGAGGGCAATGCACCGATCGATGCCGAGATCGCACGAGGGCGGGGCGCCTTTCTGCTCGGCGCCCACATCGGCAGCTTCGAGGTGCTCGGCGCCTGCAAGCAGCAGACGCACCAGTGCAACCTGCGCCTGGCGATGCTGATGTATCCGGACAACGCGCAGCGCATCACGGCCGTCCTCAACACCATTGCCGTGCCCGAGCTGCGGCCGCACGTCATCGCGCTGGGCCGGCCGCATTCGATGCTGGCCCTGCGCGACTGGCTCGACGGCGGCGGCCTGGGCGGCATGCTGGCCGACCGCACGCTGCCGGGCAGCGAAGACCAGCCCGCGCACCAGCGCGGCAACAACATCGTGCTGCCGTTCCTCGGGCAGCCCGCAGTTTTCAACGATGGTCCTTTCCGCCTGGCGGCCTTGCTGCGTCGCAAGGTGTTCTTCATGGCCGGGCTCTACAGCGGCGGTGCCCGCTATGACGTGCGATTCGACCCGCTGGCCGACTTCGGCGAGCCGGCTTGCAGCCCCGCGGAGCGCGAAGCGCGCATTCGTGCTGCCGTCGAAGCCTATGTGGCACGCCTCGAAGCGCTGTGCCGCGCGTATCCCTACAACTGGTTCAATTTCCATGATTTCTGGCTCGAAGATGCGGCTTGACTGGCTTTGCAGGGCATGCGTGCTCGCACTGGCCTTTTGCGCCGTGCCGGCCTGGGCGGCGTTCGACCTGCCCGAACTGATGACGCTGCTGGCCAAGCAGAAGAGCGGGGAGGCCCGTTTCACCGAACAGCGCTTCGTGCACGGCCTGGAAGGCCCGCTCGACGCCAGCGGTACGCTGAGCTTCGATGCGCCCGACAAGCTGGTGCGCCGCACGCTGTCGCCGCGCGTCGAGACCATGGCGGTCGAGGGCAACACGCTGACGTTGTCGCGCGGCGGCCGCAACCGCACGCTGGCGCTCGACAGCATGCCCGAGCTGCTCGGCCTGGTCGAAGCCATGCGAGGCACGCTGACCGGCGACGGCGCCACGCTGCAGCGCTATTTCCGCAGCACCGTGTCGGGCTCCGCCGCCAAGTGGACGCTCGACCTCGTGCCGATGGACAGCCGGCTGGCCGCGCAGGTGCGCAGCATCCGCATCAGCGGCCGCGCGAGCGACGTGCTGGGGCTCGAGATGGAGTTCGTCGGCGGTGACCGCTCGGCCATGAACATCACGCCGGGCGCGACAGCACCCGCGCCAGCCAACGCGGCTCCGTCCGGCGCCACCGGACGCACCACGCCGTGACGCCACAGCAGCAGGCGGGCGGCCCGCCGGGCTGGCGGCGCAGGGCGGTCGTGCTGCTGGCGTGGCTGCTGGTGCTGGTGTGCGGAGCCGTGGTCATCGCGCGCACGCAGATCGGCGCCGACCTCTCGGCTTTTCTGCCCAAGAGCCCGGATGTGCGCCAGCGCGTGCTGATCGAGCAGTTGCAAAGCGGCGTCGCCTCGCGCACGCTGATGCTGGGCATCGAAGGCGGCAGTGCCGAGCAGCGCGCCGCAGCGTCGCGCGCGGTCGCAAAGGACATGCGCGAGAGCAAGCTCTTCGACCTGATCCAGAACGGCGACGTCGGCGACTGGAGCGAGGCGGGAAACTGGGTACTCCAACACCGCTACCAGCTGTCGCCCGGCGTCACGCCCGGGCAGTTCACTGCCGAGGGCTTGCGCGACGCGATCAACGAAACGCTGTCGATGCTGGGCACGCCTGCCGGCAACGTGATCAAGCCCCTCCTTGATCGCGACCCGACCGGCGAGACACAGCGCATTGTCATGGAGCTGACGCCCGCCAGCGCGCCGCGCAGCGAGGACGGCGTATGGATGTCGCGCACCGCGCCGCGCGCGCTGATGGTCGCCACCACGCGCGCTGCCGGCAGCGACCTCGACGCGCAGGCCATCGCCATTGCGCGCGTGCACGCCGCCTACGCGGCCTCGACGCGCGACATGGGCGCAACCGCGCCCAAGCTGCTGCTGAGCGGTCCGCCCGTGTTCTCGGTGATGAGCCGCGACAAGATCAAGACCGAAGCGATCCACCTCGCGGTGGTGGGCGGCATCGTGATGGGCGGGCTGCTGTTGCTGGCGTTTGCATCGCCGCGCGCGCTGGTCATCGCCTTCCTGCCCGTGGCCACGGGCGTGGTGATCGGCACCGCGAGCGTGAGCCTCGTGTTCGGCTCGGTGCATGGCCTCACACTGGGCTTCGGCAGCACGCTGATCGGAGAGACGGTCGACTACGCCATCTACTACCTCATCCAGGCGCGTGGCGCCGCCGTGGCCGGCACCGGCTGGCAGCGTTGGCGCGACCTGAACTGGCCGACCGTTCGGCTCGGGCTGCTGACCTCGGTGTGCGGCTTTGCGGCGCTGGTGTTTTCGGGCTTTCCGGGGCTGGCGCAGCTGGGTGTGTTCTCCATCGCCGGCCTTGTCGCGGCGGCGCTGGCTACGCGTTACGTGCTGCCGATGCTCGCGCCCGACGGTGCCACCGGCATGGGCATGCGCAAATACATGGCGCAGATGGCCGGCGCGCTGGTGCGCGGCCTGCCGCGCCTGCGCTGGCCTCTGGCCGCGCTGGGGGTGGCGGCACTGGCATTGGTGCTGTGGCAGGGCGGCCATCTGTGGCGCGCCGATCTTGGCGCGATGAGCCCGGTGCCCAAGGCAGCCCAGCAGCTGGACGAAATGCTGCGCAACGACATCGGCGCGAGCGACGGTGGCGTGCTGGTGGTCGCCTATGGCGACGACGAGCAGGCCGCGCTGCGCAACACCGAGGCGGCGGCGCAGCGGCTCGATGCGCTGGTGGATCAGGGCGAGCTCGTCGGCTACGAAACGGTCACCCGCGTGCTGCCCAGCGTGGAGGTGCAGACCGCGCGCATCGCAGCCCTGCCGGACGCCGAGACGCTGCGCGCCAACCTGGCAGAGGCAACCAAGGGCATGCCGCTGCCGGCTTCGCGGCTCGGACCGTTCCTGACCGACATCGAGGCTGCGCGCAGGCTGCCACTGGTGCAGCGCGCCGAACTGGCCGCCGGGCCGCTCGGCTCGGTCCTGAACACGCTGATGTACCAGCGCCCGGGCGGCGGCTGGGGCACGCTGGTCGTGCTGCATCCGGGCGCCAAGTTCGACCAGGGCCGTCTCGAAGCGGCGCTGGCCGGCCTGCCTGAAGTGCAGGTGGTCGACGTCGGCCGCGAACTTGCGAGCCTGTACCAGCGCTACCTGCACGAGGCCTTCGTGCAGGTGCTGCTGGGCGCGCTGGCGGTGGTGCTGTTGCTCGGCATCTACCTGCGTTCGTGGCGCCGGCTGCTGGCCGTGTGCCAGCCGCTGGTGTTCGCGGTGGTGCTCACGCTTGGGGGCATGGCCGTGCTGCAGGCGGCGCTGGGCATCCTGCATCTGGTGGGGCTGCTGCTGATCGTGGCGGTGGGATCCAACTACGCGCTGTTCTTCGACCAACTGCGCACCACCGGGCGGGCCGACGAGGACACGCTGGCGTCGCTGATGCTGGCCAACCTGACGACCGTGGTGTCGTTCGGGCTGATCGCGATTTCGGACATTCCGGCGCTGTCGTCCATCGGCCGCGTGGTTGCGCCCGGGGCGCTGCTGGCGCTGTTGCTTTCGGCAGCATTCGCACGCAGCGTGGGGCCTTCGCAGGCTTCGCGTGGCTGACGGGGGAAAATCCGGCCTCATGTCCATCGCTCCCGCACCTACCGAATCCTGGCCCTGGCCGCCTGCCATCCGCGCCAGCGCGGCCTGGCATGTCGCGGCCATCGGTGCGGGCGTGCTGGTGCCGGGCGCGTTGCCGTGGGCCATCGGCGCGATCGTGCTGAACCATGCGTTGATCACCGGTGCCGGCCTGACGCCGCGCAGCAGCCTGCTGGGCCCTAATGTCACGCGGCTGCCCGAAGCGGCCGCGGCGCGGCGCGAAGTGGCGATCACCATCGACGACGGGCCGGAGCCCGAGGTAACGCCGCGTGTGCTCGACCTGCTCGACGCGCACGGCCAGCGCGCCACCTTCTTCTGCATTGCCGAGCGCGTGCTGGCGCACCCCGAACTGGCGCGCGAGATCGTGGCGCGCGGCCACAGCATCCAGAACCACACGGCGCGGCACCGGCACAATTTTTCCTTTCTCGGGCCGCGCGGTTTCGCCGCCGAGATCGCGCGGGCGCAGGACATCCTGAGCGACGTCACCGGCCAGCGCCCGACCTGTTTCCGCGCGCCCGCCGGCCTGCGCAACCCGTTTCTCGAACCCGTGCTGCACCGCCTCGGCCTCTCGCTCGTGAGCTGGACGCGGCGCGGCTTCGACACGCGCGAAGGCGACGCCGCCAAGGTGATGGCACGCCTGAGCCACAACCTGCAGGCGCGCGACATCCTGTTGCTGCACGACGGCAATGCCGCGCGCACCGTTGCTGGACAACCTGTTTTGCTGGAGGTACTGCCCTTGTTGCTCGAACGCCTGCGCGCCGATGGATTGCGCTCTGTGACCCTGCCTGAAGGATTGAAGTCATGAGCGCCGCCCGGCCGCCCGAAGGCGCTCGCACCGTAGCGCGAAGCGCGGAGGTTTCCGAATGAGCGCGGTGATGTTGTCGACCGATAGGGCGTGGCGCGAGCTGCATGAAGCCGCGACCATTCCCTACAAAAAAGGCGGCAGCTTCGCCTGGCACTTCGCACGCGGCAAGCTGGGGCGCGACCCGGTGTTTCGCGGGCTGCTCGAACGCGGGCTGTTTGGCGCGCCGCACCAGCGCGTGGTCGACATCGGCTGTGGGCAGGGCCTGTTCGCGAGCCTGCTGGCATCGATGAGCGCAATGCAGAAGCAGGGCCGCTGGCCGTCAGCGTGGCTCGCCACGCCGCACAGCGCCTACTACACCGGCATCGAGCTGATGCCGAAGGACGTGGCGCGCGCCGAGGCCTCCATCGGTCATCTGCAGCCTACGCCAAGGCTCGTCTGCGCCGACATGTGCTCGGCCGCCTTGCCGGACTGCGACCTCGTCGTGATCCTCGACGTGCTGCACTACGTGAACCTCGAAGCGCAAGAGGGCGTGTTGCAGCGCGTGCGCGACGCGCTGCGCCGTGGCGGCAATCCGCACGCACGGCTGCTGCTGCGCGTGGGCGATGCGTCGAGTCGCCGCGGCTTCGCAATCAGCCAGTGGGTCGACCGCACCGTGACACGCATTCGCGGCCACAAGGTCTCGCCGACCTGGGGCCGTCCGCTGTCCGACTGGACCGCGCTGCTGCAGCGCCTGGGCTTCCGGGTGCAGAGCATCCCGATGAGCGAAGGTACCCCGTTTGCCAACGTACTGCTGGTCGCCGACCTGGAGGCCGCAGCTTGACTGCACCGCAGACGCTCGACCGCGCAGGCATCGCGCAGCGCATTCCGCACAGCGGCAGCATGTGCCTGCTCGAGCGGCTCGAAAGCTGGGACGCCGACGCGATCCACTGCAGCACCACGACCCATACGCAAGCGGGCAACCCTCTGCGCACCGAAGGCGGCCTGCTCGCACCGAACGCAATCGAATACGCGGCGCAGGCCATGGCGCTGCATGGTGGCTTGCTGGCCGCCGAGGGCAGCGCGCCATCGGCCGGTTTCCTGGCAAGCGCACGCAATGTGAAGCTGGCGGTGGCACGTCTCGACGACGTGCCCGGCGCCTTGCAGGTGGGCGCCCGGCGCCTGTCGGGTGACGATCGCCAGATCCTCTATGAATTCACCGTCAAGGCCGACGACGGCCGCATGCTGGCCGAAGGCCGTGCCGTCGTGGTCCTGAACACGCCGCTCGCAACAGAACAACAAGAAAGCACGACATCGCCATGAGCCTCGAAGGAAAACGCGCACTCATCACAGGCGCAAGCGGCGCACTCGGCGCCGCCATGGCCGAACGCCTGGCTCGGGACGGCGCCACGGTACTGCTGCATGCCAATTCGCGACCCGAGGCGGTCGAGCAACTGGCGGCATCGATCACGGCTGCAGGCGGCAAGGCGGAATGCCATGTGTTCGACCTGCGCAGCGACGAGGCCTCGGCAGCAGCTTGCGCGCGCATCCTGGAGGGCGGGGCGGTGCAGATCCTCGTCAACAACGCGGGCGTGCACGACGACGCCGTGCTGCCGGGCATGCGCGCCGAGCAGTGGCACAAGGTGATCGACGTGTCGCTCAACGGCTTCTTCCGCGTCACGCAGCCCTTGCTGCTGCCGATGATGCGCACGCGGTGGGGCCGCATTTTGAACATCTCGTCGGTGGCCGCGATTGCGGGCAACCGGGGGCAGGTCAACTACGCCGCTGCCAAGGGGGCGCTGAACAGTGCGACCAAGGCGCTGTCGCTCGAAGTGGCGTCGCGCGGCGTGACGGTGAATGCGATCGCGCCCGGGATCATCGCCTCGCCGATGGCGGATGCAGTGTTCGACCAGGCGGTGATCAACCAGATGGTGCCGGTGAAGCGGGCGGGAACGCCGCAGGAAGTGGCGTCGCTGGCTGCGTTCCTGGCCAGCGACGAGGCGGCCTATATCACGGGGCAGGTGATCTCGATCAATGGCGGGATGATCTAGGGGCGCTGGTCGGTGGGTGCTGTGCCCTTGGGCGGCCCCAATAAAACCTACAACGGCAGCGTGTCGAACGCGGCGTAAACCGTAGCCAGCCAAGACTTCACGCGCTGGCGCTCCAGCAGCCCCAGCGCATGTGGCCCTTCGCGGTCGTTCACGGCCTTCCAGAAACTGGTGTTCTGCGCATCGATCTTGCGCATGCTCGCGTCATGCAAACGCGGCAGCGCAATCACGCGAGCGCCATTGGCCGTGGCCTTCGAAAGCGATTGCGAACCCAGCAGCATCCCGAAGTCGCTGCCACGCCCGTAGTTCTGCACCACGATGTAGTTGGGTCGGTTGCCGAAGGTGTCGATCAGCGAGCCGAGCAGGTCGGTCGAGTCCTTGCCGTCGTCCAGCACGTGCCAGAAATTGACCGTGACGCCAATCTCGGCGAACACGTCGAACAGGTCCGACTCCTTGATCCAGCGCGACAGTGGCGCCAGCGTCTGGGCCGCGAGGTCGACGATCACGCTTTGCTGCGGGTTGGTCTCGAAGCCGTTGACGACCGTGTCGAGTCCTTCGAAGCTGTCGACCACCACGGGCGAGGCAAAGCCTTCGTAGAAACGGGTGAACGAGCTGTGCGAGCGGTCGGTGTCGAAGCCGGTGAAGGGGCGGCTGTGGTCGATGAAGTACTGCGCCAGCACGCGCGCGGTGACCGACTTGCCGACACCGCCTTTTTCGCCGCCGATGAAATTGATGGAGCTCATGAGTTGATGCTGCCTCGAATGGGTTGAGGAGGGGTGGAGGGCGGATTCATTCTAGGGGGCTGCTTTTTCTTTTTGTTTGCCACCTTTTGAAATGGCTTGCAGCAAGGGATGTGCCTGCAATCGCTGCTGCAGCCGTTTCTTCCACGGGGCCGGCAGCGCCGAGGCTTCGATCATTGCGGGCCACTTGTCGCGCGCGAGCCGCGCGGTGTCGGCGATCACACGGCGCACCAGCGGCTCGTGCAGCCCGGTCGAGAAGCAGAAGGCGCGCACGCTGGCGGGTGTGAACAGGGCCGTGCGCCTGGCCGCGCCGGCGGCTGCGGGCAGCAATGGCAAGGCGTGGCCGTCGACACCTTGCAGCGCAGCGTACGCGACGATGTCGTAGGCCGGGGCAAAGCGCGGCGCGATGCCATCGGGGTACAGCACGCCGAAGTTCTTCAGATGCGCATCGGGGTTGCCGAGGAGGTCGTTCACCGCAAGGCGCCGCACGAGCTCGAGCACCGCTTCGTCCCCCAGCGACGGAAAGGCGCGCATTGCGAGCGCCATGTCGAGGTAGCTGCCGCTGTACTTGCGCATCGGGTCGATCGCCAGCACCTGCGCGAAATCTTCGAAGTGGATGCGGCGCGCGCCGTCGCGGTCGAAACGCGTCACTGCCAGAAACTCGGGTTCGTCGGGCAGCGCATAGCTGTGCTCTGCGGCAATGGCCGAGAGCGGTGCGAGTTCGGCATGGCAAACCTCGACGCCCGCCGCGCTCGCCATCTGCAGCGACAGCATTTCGAGCTGCGGCATGTGCGGCCGGCCAGCCACCGGCAGCTTGGCGATGACCCGGGTGCTCGCACCGGCCCGCGTGCGGGCAACATACCGTCCGCCCTGGCGGCGCAGGCCCAGCTTGGGCTGCACGCCGGAGACCGAAATGCCCTGCGGCATCGGCAGCTCGACCACCGACATCTCCAGCGCGTCCTGGTCCTGCGTGATGAGTCGCTGCAGCGTGCCGCGGTCCACCGACACGGGCCTGGCGCTCACGGCGCCGGGCAGGTCGCCGCCACAGGCCGCGAGCAGCTCGAAATAGTCGTTCTCGCGGCAGCCGCGAAGCTGCGCGATGTGGCTGCGCAGCACGCCTTCGGGCAGCAGGTTCTGGAAAAAGCTGGGCAGCAGGCCGCTCTGGGCGTTGAACAACGGGTTCTTGACATCGCTCCACAGCGCCGACTGAGTGGGCGGATCGCTCGCCACCATCGAGAGCGACAGCACTTCGGGCGGTGGGCTGGCGACTAGCTCGGGTTCCGCCACGAAGCGGCACAGGTCGGCGTACTGGAACAGCTTGCCGAAGCGGCGTGCGCCGAGCGAAATCTCGAGGATCTTGACGTTCATGGCGGTGAGCGGCGCTTGACGTAGGGCGGGGCGGGCGCCTGCGCCACGGCATGGCCGACACGCGTGGTCACGGGGCGATAGCCGGCATCGGTTGCCGTCGTTTCACCGAAGCCCTTGGGCGCAAGCTGCAACTCGAGCCCCAGCGCATCGACCAGCGCCAACAGGGACGACAGCTGCGGATTGCCACGCAGGCTCAGGGCGTTGCGCACGGAGCGCTCGGTGAGCCCAGAGCGCAGCGCGATCTCGGCATTCGAGATGCCGGCGGCCTCGCGGCGGGCAGTCAGGACGGTGATGAGTTCCTGCTTGTTCACGGAAACATATTACCGCAAATGCAGATTTGGGAAATATCTTTCCTATGCTGCATTCCCCGCGACCTTACTTGGGCAGCAGCGTGAAGAAGGGCATGACCACGCCCATTACCCAGTTCTGGCCGAAGTCGAGTGCCGCCCGGCGGTATTTCTCGTCGGCCTGGGCGGCCAGCAGATCGAGCCGCGCCACCACCTTCGACAGTTCGCGGTCGGCCACGAGGTTGCGGCCGCGGTCGCTGATTTCGGTGGCCAGCAGCAGCGGCTGGCCGTCGGGGGCGGTCTTGGAGGAAATGAGCCAGAGCGAGATCTCGAAGTTGCGTGCGGCCCGGAAGCTGTTTTCAGCGTTGACGCCGTCGATCATGGTCTGGTCCCAGGTGTCGCCGTTGGCCTGCTTGAGCATGGTGGCCCAGCCAACCACCAGTGCCGCGACGCGGTCGCCCTGGTAGCCCTGCGGCCCGGTGTCGAAGGCCATGCGGATCGCGTCGATGCCGGTGGCGCCCTTCAACTCGGGCAGGGGCGGGCCCTTGAGCACGGCGTCCCAGGCACGCTGGGTGGCTTCGTCCATGCTGGCTGCCGACTTGCGCCATTCGCGGGGGTTGCGCTTGTACAGGGTGCTCTGAACCCGTCGCACTGATTGCAGGTTGTCGCGCAATGACAGGTTGGCGATGCGGTTGGCGCCGGACTGCAGCCACTCCTGGTTGTTGTAGGGTTCGGCGCGCTGGGTGTCGCGTACCGACGAGCAGCCGGCAAGACCGAGCAGGGCGGCCGTGCCCGCCAGCAGCCAGGTTCGTCTTACGGCAAGGGGTGAAACCGGGGAATCGCTCATGCCCTGACGTTATCATCCACGGCTGGGGCGGCGGCCTGCATCAAGCTGCGGGCCCGTGCAATTTTCCTTACAAATCAATACCTTGGCGCTACAGCCAAGGCAGGCCGACAAGTCGTGCGTCTTAATTCCATCAAGCTTTCGGGCTTCAAGTCGTTCGCCGAACCCACCAACTTCCTGCTGCCGGGCCAACTGGTCGGCGTTGTCGGGCCCAACGGTTGCGGCAAGTCGAACATCATGGACGCGGTGCGCTGGGTGCTCGGTGAGTCGCGCGCGTCGGAGTTGCGCGGCGAATCGATGCAGGACGTGATCTTCAACGGCACGACCACGCGCAAGCAGGCCAGCCGCTCGAGCGTGGAACTGGTGTTCGACAACGCCGATCACCGTGCCGGCGGCCAGTGGAACCAGTTCGGCGAAATCGCCGTGCGCCGCGTGCTCACCCGCGACGGCACCAGCAGCTACTACATCAACAACCAGCCGGTGCGTCGCCGCGACGTGCAGGACGTGTTCCTGGGTACGGGCCTCGGCCCCCGCGCCTACGCCATCATCGGCCAGGGCACGATCAGCCGGATCATCGAATCGAAGCCCGAGGAACTGCGCCTGTTCCTCGAAGAAGCCGCGGGTGTTTCCAAGTACAAAGAGCGCCGCCGCGAAACCGAAAACCGCCTGGGCGACACGCGCGAGAACCTCACGCGGGTCGAAGACATTCTTCGCGAACTCAACGCCAACCTCGAAAAGCTCGAAAAGCAGGCCGAGGTGGCCGCGCGCTACAACACGCTGCAGGGCGACGCCACGAAGAAGCAGCACCAGCTGTGGTTTCTGAAGCGCAGCGAAAGCAACGCCGACCAGTCCAAGATCAAGGCCGATTCCGAAAAGGCCATCAACGACCTCGAATCGCGTACGGCAGACCTGCGCCACATCGAGGCCGAGCTCGAAACCGTGCGCCAGGCCCACTACGGGGCAGGCGACCAGGTCAACCAGGCGCAGGGCAAGCTCTACGAGGCCAGCGCCGAAGTCGGCCGGCTCGAAGGCGAGATCCGCTTCGTGGTCGAAGGCCGCCAGCGCGTCGAGCAGCGTCTTGTGCAACTGCGCGAGCAAATGGGCCAGTGGGGCCGTCGCCGCGAAGAAGCCGAAACCGAGATCGAAACCCTGGCCGGCGCCGGCGTGGACGCTGAAGAGCAGGCCATCATGCTGGCCGCCCAGCTCGAAGAGCACGACGCGCGCATGCCCGACCTCGAAGAGGCCGTGCAACGCGCCCAGGACGAGGCCAACACCCAGCGCACGACCGTGTCGCAGGTGCAGCAGCAGATCCAGGTGCTGGCCGCCGACCAGCGCAACATCGAAGAACAAAGCCGCCAGCTCACGCAGCGCAGCGAACGCCTGCGCGCCGACCAGAATGCGCTGGCCGCGCCCGACGAAGCCCGCCTGCTCGACATGCAGGAGCAGCACGCCATGGCGCAGGAAGCCGCCAGCGAAGCCGAAGCACGCCTGCACGAACTGCAGGAAGCCGTGCCGCAGCTCGACGACGACCGCCGCGCCAAGCAGCAGGCCGTCAACACCGAGGGCGCCCGCCACGCCGAGTACTCGGCCCGCCTCGAAGCGCTGCGCGCGCTGCAGGAAAAGGTCAAGACCGACGGCAAGCTGGCCCCCTGGCTCGCCAAGCATGGCCTCGACGGCCTGCAGGGCCTGTGGAGCCGCATCCACATCGAACAGGGCTGGGAAAGCGCGCTCGAAGCCGCACTGCGCGAACGCCTGGGCGCGCTCGAAGTCAGCCGCCTGGAGATGGTGCGCGCCTTCGGCAACGACGCGCCGCCCGCCAAGCTCGCCTTCTACAGCCCGCCGGCCGCCGGAGCACCCGAAGGCACGGCCGCGCTGCCGCGCCTGTCGAGCCTGCTGCGCCTGAACGATGCGGGGCAACAGGCCTTGCTGAACGACTGGCTGCACGGCTGCTACACCGCCGCGAGCTTCGAGGAAGCGCTGGCCCAGCGCGCCGCGCTGCAGCCGGGTGAGGTCATCTACGTGCAGAGCGGCCATGCCGTGTCCTCGCACAGCGTCAATTTCTACGCACCTGATTCCGAGCAGGCTGGCTTGCTGGCCCGCCAGCAGGAAATGGAAAACCTGGAGCGCCAGCTGCGCGCCCAGACGCTCATCAACGAAGAAGCGCGCACCGCGCTGGTCCGCGCCGAAGCGGCCTATGCCGACGCTGCGCAGCGCCTCGTGACCGCGCGGCGCGAAGCCGCCGAAACCCAGTCACGCGCGCATGAATTGCAGGTCGAGACCCTGCGTATGACGCAGCTCGCCGAGCAGACCCGCGCCCGCAGCCAGCAGCTGGCGGCTGATCTCGGCGAAGTCGATGCGCAGCTCGAAGAACTGCAAGAAAAACGCATCGCTGCCGAAGGCCGCTTCGAAGAGCTCGACATGCAACTGGCAGACAGCCAGGAGCGCCACGCCGAACTCGACGAACGCGTGATCGAGGCCGGCCGCGCGCTGGCCGCGAGCCGCGAGCAGCATCGCAGCCTTGAACGCCAGGCACAGGAAGCGACCTTCTCGCAACGCACGCTCGAAGCCCGCCGTGCGGAGCTCAACCGCTCCATCGAAACCGCCGCGCAGCAGACCGTGGCGCTGACCGACGAAGACGAGCGCGCCCGCGCCGAGTTGAGCCGCCTGTCAGACGCCGCCGCGCAAGCCGGCCTGCAGGATGCGCTGGCCCTCAAGCTCGAGCGCGAAGCTGCGCTCGGTTCGGCGCGCAGCCAGTACGACGACCTCACTCTCAAGCTGCGCGCCAGCGACGAGCGCCGCCTGCAACTCGAACGCGAACTCGACCCGCTGCGCCAGCGCATTACCGAGTTCCAGCTGAAGGAGCAGGCCGCGCGCCTGGGTGTCGAGCAATACCAGCAACTGCTGGACGACGCCGGCGCCGACCTCGAAGCCATCGAGCAGTCGATCGAAACCGACAAGGTCAAGCTCACCGGCCTGCAGAGCGAAATCGACCGCCTCAACCGCGAAGTGGTCGCGCTCGGCGCGGTGAACCTGGCCGCGCTCGACGAACTGGCCATTGCCAGCGAACGCAAGACCTTCCTCGACGCCCAGTCGGCCGACCTGAACGAAGCCATCGGCACGCTCGAAGACGCCATCCGCAAGATCGACGCCGAAACGCGCGACCTGCTCGGCGGCACCTTCAAGATCGTCAACGAGCACTTCAGCCGCATGTTCCCGGAGTTGTTCGGCGGCGGCAATGCCAAGCTCATGATGACCGGCGACGAAATCCTCGACTCCGGCGTGCAGGTGATGGCCCAGCCCCCGGGCAAGAAGAACCAGACCATCCACCTGCTCTCGGGCGGCGAGAAGGCTCTCACGGCCATTGCGCTCGTGTTCGCCATCTTCCAGCTGAACCCGGCGCCTTTCTGTCTGCTCGACGAAGTGGACGCGCCGCTGGACGACGCGAACACCGAGCGCTATGCCAAACTCGTCACCGCCATGAGCCGTGAAACCCAGTTCCTCTTCATCAGCCACAACAAGATCGCCATGGAAATGGCCGAGCAACTGATCGGTGTGACGATGCAGGAGCAGGGCGTGTCGCGCATCGTCGCGGTCGACATGGAGTCGGCGGTCTCGATGGTCGAAGCCGCGTAAGCCGAGCGGCACCCATGACCAATCTCACTCTCGCCCTGGCCATCCTCGGCGGTCTCGTTCTCGCGGCCGTCGTTGCCTACAACACGCTGATGTCGCGCCGCAATGCGCCGCGCCAGCCCGATGCGGTCGACCTCGCGCTGGCCGATGCAGAGCGCGCAATGTCGGGCTCGCCCGACGGCGCGGAGCCGATGCTGCACGTCGACCCGTACCAGGTGCAGCAGGGCGCCGACCGCCACGAGCCCCTGTTCGACCCCGACCTGCCGGCGCCCAGCGGCGTGCCCGTGCCGACCGGCGAGCGCCGCGGCGGGCTCGATCCGCTGATCGACGTGATCGCGCCAATCTCGCTCGACGGGCTCGCGTCCGGTGACGCCGCCATTGCCGCCATGCCGTCGACGCGGCGCGCCGGTAGCAAGCCGGTGGCCATCGAGGGCCTGAACGAACACAACGGCCAATGGGAGCCGCCCGTGCCCGGTCAGCGCTACAGCGCCTTCCAGGTCGGCGTGCAGCTGGCCAACCGCACGGGCGCGCTCAACGAAATCGAGTACTCCGAATTCGTGGTCAAGGCGCAGGCATTTGCCGACGCGGTCAACGGCGCGCCGGAGTTCCCCGAGATGCTCGACGAAGTGGCACGCGCCCGCGAGCTTGACCAGTTCGCCAGCGCGCACGACGCGCAGCTGGGCTTTGTCCTGCGCGCATTGCATGCGGCCTGGAGCCCGGGCTATGTGCAGCAGAACGCGGCGCGGCTCGGCTTCGTGGCCGGCATCATCCCGGGGCGCATGGTGCTGCCGACCAGCGAAGTTGGTTTGCCGCCGATCCTCGGGCTGGCCTTCGACACGCAGGCCGCGCTGGCCGACGACCCGGCCCAATCGGCCATTCGCGAACTCAGCCTGAGCCTCGATGTGCCGCAGGTCGACCGCGGCGAAGAGCCGTTCCGCCGCATGCGCGAAGCCGCCGCAACGCTGGCGCGCGAAATGGACGGCGTGGTCACCGACAGCGACGGCCAGCTGCTGCGCGACGAGACGATGGACGTGATCGGCGCCGACCTCGAGCAGCTCTACGACACGCTCGATGCGCGCGACCTCGCTGCGGGTTCTCCGCTGGCGCGACGCCTCTTCAGCTAACAACTCCGACCTTCGGGAGACACCCCATGACGACGCGCGACGAAGCGGCACGCGAAGCCGCCGCACTGAGCGAACAGCTCCACCGGCACGCCCATCTCTACTACGTGCTCGACACGCCCGAACTGCCGGACGCAGAGTACGACAAGCTCTTCCAGCGCCTGCAGGCCATCGAGGCAGAGTTTCCCGATCTGCGGACGCCCGATTCGCCGACGCAGCGCGTGGGCGGCAAGGTGCTCGACGGTTTCGTCAAGGTGCGCCACAAGGTGCCGATGCTGTCGATCCGTACCGAGACCGACATCACGCCCGGCGGCGCGAGCGCCTTCGATGCGCGCGTGCGCAAGGAACTGGGCTTGCCCGAGGACGGGCCGCAGGTCAGCTATGTCTGCGAGCTGAAGTTCGATGGCCTCGCCATGAACCTGCGCTACGAGAACGGCGTGCTGGTGCAGGCTGCCACGCGCGGCGATGGCGAGGTGGGGGAAGACGTCACGCAGAACATCCGCACTGTGCGCGAGATCCCTTTGCGGCTCAACGGCACGGCGCCGCCTGTGGTCGAAGTGCGCGGCGAGGTCTACATGAAGCGCGCCGATTTCGACGCGCTCAACGAGCGCCAGCGCCAGAAGATTGCGGACGGACAAAAGAACGAGAAGGTGTTCGTCAATCCACGCAATGCCGCGGCTGGCGCGGTGCGCCAACTCGATCCGGCGATTGCCGCGGCGCGGCCCCTGAGCTTCTTTGCCTACGGGCTGGGCGAGGTCACGCCGGCGGCCGAAGGCGGGCCAGACTGCCCGACGCAGTTCGACTGGCTGCAGCAGTTCCACGCGTGGGGCTTCCCCGTGGCAACGCAGACGGCACGAGCTACGGGTGCTATCGAACTCATAGCGTTCCACGAAAACATCGGCCGCCAGCGCGATGCCTTGCCTTACGACATCGACGGCGTGGTCTACAAGGTCGACAGCATCGAGTTGCAGCGGCAACTGGGCTTTGTCTCACGCGAGCCGCGCTGGGCCGTGGCCCACAAGTACCCGGCTCAGGAGCAGCTGACCGAAGTGGTCGGCATCGAGATCCAGGTCGGGCGCACCGGCAAGCTCACGCCGGTGGCCAAGCTCGCGCCGGTATTCGTCGGCGGCGTGACCGTGACGAACGCCACGCTGCACAACGAAGACGAAGCGCGCCGCAAGGATGTGCGTGTGGGCGACACGGTGATCGTGCGTCGCGCCGGCGACGTGATTCCCGAAGTGGTCGGCGTGGTGCCCGAAAGCCTCGCAAAGCCCGAGGGCGAGCGCGGTGCGCAGTTCACCATGCCGCACAAATGTCCTGTGTGCGATTCGGAGGCCGTGCGCGAGGAGGGCGAGGTCGACTACCGCTGCACTGGCGGCCTGTTCTGTGCGGCGCAGCGCAAGGAAGCCATCCTGCACTTCGCAGCGCGGCGTGCGGTCGACGTCGACGGCCTTGGCGACAAGCTGGTCGAGCAACTGGTCGATGCCAACCTGATCCGCACCTTGCCTGATCTCTACAAGCTGGGCTTCACCACACTGGCCGGGCTGGAGCGCATGGCCGAGAAGTCGGCGAAGAACCTCGTCGATGCGCTCGAAGCCTCGAAGAAGACCACGCTGCCGCGCTTCCTGTTCGGCCTTGGCATTCGCCACGTGGGCGAGACCACCGCGAAAGACCTGGCCAAGCACTTCGGCAAGCTCGACGCGATCATGGACGCGACCGAAGAGCAATTGCTCGAAGTGAACGACGTTGGCCCGGTGGTGGCGCAAAGCCTGCGCACCTTCTTCGACCAGCCGCACAACCGAGATGTTGTCAACGAACTCCGAGGCGCTGGGCCTGAAGGTTGCGGACTGACATGGGAAGAGGGCGAGCCCGCCGCCCGCGCTTCGAAGCCTTTGGCGGGCCTGACCTTCGTCATCACCGGTACCCTTCCTACGCTGAGCCGCGACGAAGCGAAGGATAAATTGGAGGCGGCCGGTGCTAAGGTTTCCGGCTCCGTCAGCAAGAAAACCCATTACCTCGTGGCCGGGGAAGAGGCCGGGAGCAAGCTTGACAAGGCACGTGAGAACGGCGTCGAGATCATCGACGAGGCGCGTATGCTGGAGATACTCGCCAACGGTGTCCCGGCAGAAGACGCGGGCGAGTGAGCGGGGAAACGTGACGGCAGATCCTCTTTACCGGCCGTTACGCGACTTCATCGCAGCGCAGTCAACAGGGTCTACAACCTGGCGTTGAAAGCTAATTGAAGGCCACAAGGAGAGTCCCTCATGCAAAAAATTCGAGTTCTCGGTGCCTGTGTTGCACTCGGCGGCGTTGCGCTGCTGAGCGGCTGCGTGGGCGTGCCTGCCGATCCCTACTACGGCGGGGGCTATTCGTCGGGGCCTTACTACAGCGAGCCTGCGCCCGTGGTCGTGGCGCCTGCGCCGGTCTACATCAACGGTGGCGGCTACTACGAGCGCCGTCCGTATTACGACGGTGGTCGTCCTTATTACGGCCGCCCGGCTTATCCGGCCGTGCGTCCGGGCTATCCGGCGGCGCGTCCGCCGAACTGGGGTGGTGGCCGGCCTCCGGCCGTGGTGCGTCCGCCGATTGCAGGTGGCGGTCCCGGCTCCATCCCGACTCAGCCGCGCGGCAATGCGCGCTTCTGGACCTCGCCGGACTCCAAGACGCAAAGCCCTCCCTGATCCCGCCAGGGACGAACGAAGGCGCGAGGCTGTCGCGATAATCCCGCCATGGCCATCCGCGAAATCCTCAAGATGGGCGACCCCCGGCTGCTGCGTATCGCGCAGCCGGTCGCCGCCTTCGACACCGACGAACTGCACCTGCTGGTGCGCGACATGTTCGAAACCATGCATGCGGTCAATGGCGCCGGCCTAGCCGCGCCGCAGATCGGCGTGGACCAGCAGCTCGTGATCTTCGGCACTGATGTCGTGAACCCCCGTTATCCCGATGCGCCGCCGGTGCCACGCACCGTGCTGCTCAATCCCGTCATCACGCCGCTGAACGACGAGGAAGAAGAGGGCTGGGAAGGGTGCCTGTCGGTGCCGGGCCTGCGCGGCGTGGTGCCGCGCTTTGCCAACATCCGCTATACCGGGTTCGACCCGTACGGCGACCCGATTGACCGGGTCGCCACCGGCTTTCATGCGCGCGTGGTGCAGCATGAAGTCGATCACTTGCTGGGCAAGCTCTACCCGATGCGGGTGCGCGATTTCTCGCGCTTCGGCTACACCGAGGTTCTGTTTCCGGGCCTCGATGCAGCCGACGACGACTGATCGAACCTGATCAGTTGTATTTGCTGCTGAGTGCGAAGCGGCCACCGCCCATGAAGGCGAGAGCCAGCGCCGCGAACAGGAACATGCCTTGCAGTTCCAGCGCCCAGCCGCCTTGCTTGCCGAGTGAGGTCAGGTCCTTCATATGGACCAGCGCGAATGCCACCAGCATGTTGATGGCCACGATCCACGCGGCGGGACGCGTGTAGAGGCCGATGATCAGCAGCACGGGCGCCACCACCTCGCCGATGTAGACCAGATAGGCCAGCGCGCCCGGCAGCCCGTGCTGGGCCAGCATGCCGGAGATGAAGCCGACGCCGCCTTGCAGCTTGGCGATGCCGTGCAGCAGGATCAGGACGCCAAGCGAAACGCGCAGGATGAACTTGCCGGTGTCGTCGGATTTGACCATTTGTGTGGATTCCATTGGAGTGGTTGATTGGAGGGCCGTATGGTAGTGAACCTGCGACGCTTCGAGCCAGCTTTTGCGGCGCATATGCATCCAACCCGGAGTTCTTTGGCAGAGTCTGGTGTCGGCCCGTACACTGCCTTTTGCCTACTGTTGAGGAGAACACACCAATGAACAATCGATTCCGCCCGGCCCTGCTCGCAGCCGCCTCTGTCATCGCCTTGGCCGCGGCCGCACCGGCCTTCGCCGGCAAGACGCTCGACGCGGTCAAGCAGCGCGGCACCGTCAAGTGCGGCGTGACCAACGGCGTGGCGGGCTTTTCCGCGCCAGACACGCAGGGCAACTGGTCGGGCCTCGACGTCGACACCTGCCGCGCCATCGCAGCCGCCGTGCTCGGCGACGGCAAGAAGGTCGACTTCGTGCCGCTCAACTCGCAGCAGCGCTTCTCGGCCCTGCAGGCAGGCGAAATCGACATCCTCGCGCGCAACACCACCTGGACGCTCACGCGCGACGCCTCGCTGGGCTTCAACTTCACCACCATCACCTACTACGACGGCCAGGGCTTCCTGGTGCCCAAGAAGCTCAAGGTGACGAGCGCCAAGCAGCTCAAGAACGCGACCATCTGCACGCAGTCGGGCACCACCAACGAGAAGAACGTTTCCGACTACTTCCGTGCCCAGAATATCCCGGTGAAGACGGTCGTCTTCGAGAGCTTCGAGGCTTCGTTCAAGGCCTTTTTCTCGGGTCGCTGCCAGGCCTTCACGACCGACGCCTCGGCGCTGGCCGGCCTGCGCAACAAGGAAGCGCCGAACCCCGACGACTACATCATCCTGCCCGAGCTGATCTCCAAGGAGCCCCTGGCGCCGCTGGTGCGCCGCGGCGACGACGAGTGGTTCGCCATTGCCAAGTGGGTGCCCAACGCGCTCATCGAGGCCGAGGAATTCGGCGTCACCCAGGCCAATGCCGACGAGCTCAAGGCCAGCAGCAAGGATCCGGCGCAGCAGCGCCTGGTCGGCACCGGTGAAGACCTCGGCAAGCTGCTGGGCCTGGACAAGGACTGGTCGTTCCGCGCGATCAAGGCCGTGGGTAACTACGGCGAGATGTTCGAGCGCAACGTCGGTCCCAAGTCGGTGCTGAAGCTGCCGCGCGGCTCCAACAACCTCTGGAGCAAGGGCGGTCTGATCTACGCACCCCCGGTTCGATGAACGGCGGGGCCTCGCGCCGCGGGGTCTGGCTGGCGTGGGCCGTCCAGGCACTGCTGGTGCTGGCCGTGGTGGCCGGCGCGGTCTGGGTGGTGCACCATGCGCTCGAGGTGCTTCGCGCGCGCGGGGTTCGCTCGGGCTTTGACTTTCTTACCGAGCCCGCGGGTTTTTCGATCAGCGAAGGCTGGCTCGACTTCGATGCGAGCCAGCCGTTCTGGCGCGCCTTTCTCGCGGGCCTGATCAACACGGTGCGCGCGGCCGTGCCGGCGGCGATCTTCTCGGTCGTGCTCGGCACGCTGATCGGCATCGGACGGCTCGCGCCGCACGTGCTGCTGCGCGGCATCTGCACCGCGTACGTCGAACTGCTGCGCAACGTGCCGCTGCTGGTGCAACTGCTGATGCTGGCCTTTGCCATGGCCAACCTGCTGCCCGACCCGACCGAGCCGGTTCGGCTGCTGCCGGGTGTGTGGCTCAGCAAGGGCGGGCTCAGCGTGCCGTGGCCCATGGTGGGCGAGGGCGGTCTGCATTTCGAGTTTCCCGAGCGCGGTGACTTCGGCGTGAGCGGCGGCGCGGCGCTGAGCCCCGAGTACGTGACCATCGTCGCGGGCCTGAGCTTCTATTCGGCCGCCTTCGTGGCTGAGATCGTGCGGGCGGGCATCCTGTCAGTGTCGCAGGGGCAGGTGCTCGCGGGGCAGGCGCTGGGGCTGTCGCCGGTGCAGCAACTGCGCATCGTCGTGCTGCCGCAGGCGCTGCGGGTGATCGTGCCTTCGCTCACCAACCAGCTGTTGAGCCTCACCAAGAATTCGTCGCTGGCGGTGGCCGTGGGCTATCCGGAACTGGTGTCGGTGGCCAACACCACCATCGGCTCGAACGGCCGCGCCTTCGAGTGCATCGCGATCATCATGGCGGTCTACCTGCTGCTGTCGCTGCTGATCTCCTTCGGCATGAATCGCTACAACGCGCGCGTCGCGCTGCGGGGCTGGCGATGAGGAACGTGGCACAAGGCCCCATCGCATGGCGCAGCGAACTCTGGGGTTCGCCGCTGCGCTCGCTTGCCACGGTGCTGCTGCTGGCGCTGCTGGCGTGGGGCGGCTTCCACGTCATTGAATGGGGCATCGTGCATGCGGTGTTCCGGGCCGACGCCGAGGCCTGCCGTACTGTTCAACATGGCGCCTGCTGGGGCGTAGTGGCCGAGAAATGGCGGCCGATGTTGTTCGGGCGCTTTCCGTATGAGGAGCAGTGGCGGCCTGCTATCGCGGTGGTCGTGCTGTCCGCTGTCACGATGCTCAGTGCGTGGCCGCGCAGCTGGCGCTGGTGGCTGGTGCCGCTCTGGGCCGTCGCATTGCTGCTGTTCGTACTGTTGATGCGCGGCGGCGTGCTCGGCCTGTCCCAGGTGCCGACGAGCCGCTGGGGCGGCCTGCCGCTGACGATCGGGCTGGCGGTGGTGGGGCTGGCGCTGGCCTTTCCGCTGGCCTTGCTGCTGGCGCTGGGGCGCCGCTCGGGCTGGCCCGTGGTGCGCACGCTGAGCGCGAGCTACATCGAGCTGGTGCGCGGCGTGCCGCTGATCTCGGTGCTGTTCATGGCCTCGTTTCTGCTGCCGCTGCTGTGGCCGGCCGGATGGCAGCCCGACGTGCTGGTGCGGGTGCTCGCGGGCCTCGTGCTGTTCGTGGCTGCCTATCTGGCGGAAATCATCCGCGGCGGCCTGCAGGCCGTGCCGCGCGGGCAGACCGAAGTGGCGATGGCGCTGGGCTTCGGCCGCTGGCCGGTGCAGCGCGACATCGTGCTGCCTCAGGCGCTGCGCCTCGTCGTGCCCGCGCTCACCAACAGCGTGGTCGGCACGCTGAAAGACACCTCGCTCGTCACCGTGGTCGGCCTTTTCGAGCTGACCGGCGCGCTGGGGCTGGCGCTCGGCGGCGATCCGACGTGGCGGCCGTTCTACCTCGAGGGCTATCTCTTCATCGCGGCCGTGTACTGGGTGCTGTGCTTCGGGCTCTCGCGCTACAGCGTGTGGCTCGAAAAACGGCTCTCGGCCGCGCCCTGAGCCGGACGCCGCCGGGCTCCTGTACACTCCGGGCCTTCATGTCGAGCCACAACTCCCACCCCGCATCCAACGCAGCCCTGATGGCTCGCATGATGCCGCCTGCCTCCGCGCAGGCGATGGTTGTTGCTCGAATGATTACCACCATTACCACCGCGGTCACCTGATACGCGCAGGTGGCCGTTCCGGCAGCCACCTGGTGTATCGCTCTCTCCCCGAACGAATGAACCCAGCTCTGGCAGCTGGGTTTTGTTTTTTCGTCTGGAGATGTCCATGTACCGCGATCCCGTTGAATCCCTCGAGCCCCTGCACAGCCGCCCTGCGGCCATTCGTACCCTGCGCGTGGGGATGATCGGCATCGGCACCGTGGGCTCCGGCACCTTCCGCGTGCTGGCGCGTAACCGGGCCGACATCGCAGCGCGGGCCGGCCGTTCGATCGAGCTTGTGATCGTCGCCGCGCGCAACCTGCAGCGGGCCGCCGGCATCGTGGGAGAGGGCGTTCCGCTCACGGCCGACGCGATGCATGTGGCCACGCACCCCGATGTCGACGTGGTGGTGGAAGTGGCAGGCGGTACCGGCCCGGCGCGAGATTGGGTGCTGGCTGCCATCGCACACGGCAAGCACGTGGTGACGGCCAACAAGGCTCTGCTGGCAGTGCACGGCACTGAGATCTTTGCGGCCGCGCGGGAGAAAGGCGTGGTCGTGGCCTACGAAGGGGCGGTGGCCGTGAGCATCCCCATCATCAAGGCGCTGCGCGAAGGCCTTGCGGCCAACCGCATCGAATGGGTGGCGGGCATCATCAACGGCACCACCAACTTCATCCTGAGCAAGATGCGCGACGAGGGTCTCGACTTCGTCGCCGCGCTCGCGCAAGCACAGGCGCTGGGCTACGCGGAAGCCGACCCGACTTTCGACATCGAAGGCATCGACGCCGCCCACAAGCTGACCCTGCTCGCCGCCAACGCTTTCGGCATGCCGCTGCGCTTTGCCGACGCGCAGGTGGAAGGCATCACCGCCCTGCAAGGGCTGGACGTGGCGTGTGCCGAACAGCTCGGCTACCGCATCAAGCTGCTGGGCGTGGCGCGGCGGCAAGCATCTGGCGTCGAACTGCGCGTGCAGCCCGCGCTAGTACCCGCAGACCACCTGATGGCGCACGTGAAGGGCTCGATGAACGCCGTCATGGTCAAGAGCGACGCGGCTGGCCTCACGATGTACTACGGTGCGGGCGCTGGCTCGGAGCAGACAGCTTCGGCCGTGATCGCCGACCTCGTGGACGTGGCGCGGCTCGATGGCGTCGACGCCTCGCAGCACGTGCCGCACCTGGGCGTTCACGCGCATGCGACGAATGCCTTGTCGGTGCTGCCGCGCGCGGCCGTCGATACCTCGCACTACCTGCGCGTGCCGGTGCACGCGGTCGGCCAGATCCAGGCGGTCACCGCCTGTCTCTCCGCGCAGAAGGTGCCCGTGCGGCAGGTAGCACTGGCGGCCGAATGCTCCGGCACCGGGCCGCAGGTGCTGGTGCTGACCGGGCCTGTAGTGCAGGGCACGCTCGATCTCGCCGTGCATGCGCTCCAGGCGCGAAACGAAGTGGTCGGCCCGGTGGTCACGCTGCGCGTGGAAGCGTTGGAAGGCTGATCAAGCCGCCCGGATCTGCAGCCCCAGCGCGACCGCATCGCGCTGCGGCGCCCGGGTGGCCAGGCTCACCACCACGACCACGGCCGCATTGATCGCCATCGCGATCAGCCCAGCTTCCCACTGCGGCACCGCGGTCGCCCAGAACTTCGCCGCGAACGGCGCCAGCAGCGCGACGAAGCCCGCGACCAGGCCGGCCAGCACGCCGATGGCGCTCGTGCGCTTCCACAGGAACCCGAGGAACACACCCGGCGCGAGCATGCCGATGGCCGAATAGGCGTCGAGCAAAATCTTCACCAGCGAGCCCTTCTGGCTGATCGACAGCCACACCGCAATCGCCGCGAACACCACCAGCGAGCCGCGCGAGAGGGCCAGCGACCCGCGCTCGCCCAGCCCCGGGCGAAACGGCCGCACCACGTTGCGCGTGAAGATCGAGCCCGCCGTCAGCAGTAGCAACGAGCCCGGCGCCAGCGCCAGCAGAAAGCCCGTGCCAGCCAGCAGCCCGACCGTCCAGGCCGGGTAGCGGTCCGACACGAACTGCAGCAGCGCCGCGTTCAGGTTGCCGCCCGGCGGTTGCGTGTTCGCCAGCAGGGCCGCGAAGCCGAGCAGGATGATGAAGAAGTAGGCCAGCGAATACAGCGGCTGCCAGATCGCGTTGCGCCGGATGGCGGTGGCGCTGTGCGCCGTGTACGACATCTGGAACAGGTGCGGAAAGACCCAGTTGCCCAGCGCGATGTTGATGGCCGAAGTCATGAGCCAGATCGCCGTGGTGGGGGAGGTGGCGTCCAGCCCCGGAAACTTGCCGATGCCCGGGTGCTTGGCTTCCGCCATCGAGAACAGGTCCATCAGCGAGGCCGCGCCGACCTTGCTGGCCACCGTCACGCTCAGCAGCACCACGACGACGACCATGAGGATGTCTTTCACGCCGGCTGCGAAGGCGGCGGAACGCACGCCGGCCGCGAACACGAAGGCGATCATCAGCGCGCCCGCGCCGATGGTTGCGGCTTCGCTCGAGATGCTGTTGCCCAGCGTGAGCTGCACGATCAGCCCGAGGCTCACGAGCTGGATCTGCACATACACGACCAGAGACGCGATGCCCACAACGCCGGTCAGCACGCCGAGCCAGGGCGCGTCGTAGCGCGCGGCGAAGAAGTCCGATTGCGTGAGCAGCCCGCGCAGTCGTCCCGCGCGCCAGATCTTCGGCATCAGCCAGTAGCCGACCGCGTAGCTCATCGAGACGGAACAGAACGCGAGGTACGCGGGAGCTCCCAGCGCCCAGGCGTAGCCCGAAATGCCGAGCACCGCGAAGGTGGTGTAGACCTCGCCCGCATTCATGAACCAGAACACGAGCGTGCCGAGGCTGCGGCCGCCGACGGCCCAGTCCGCAAAGCTCTTGCCGTGGCGCGTACGGCGGCCGTAGGCCATGGCGCCTGCCACGGTGGCGAGCAGAATGGCGAGGACGATTGCGAGTTTCATGCCGCGCCGTCCTTGTCGTTCTTGCCAGCGTCTTCGGCCTTCAGGCTCCTGTCGAGGAAGTCGGCCTCTTCGGCCTCGACGCCGGCCAGGGCGTCGAGCCTGAAGACGATCGCGATCACCACGCTCGTGAGCACGATGCCCGCCATCTGCCAGAACATGGGAAAGGGCATGCCGAAGGGCCTGGCCGCAATGTCGTTCACCGCCGGCGCGAGGCAGGCCTGCCAGACGAAGGGGAAGACCAGCAACCATCGATGGCCGAGGCGGGGTGAATCGCTGCTGCGCGCGGGAGGGGTGTCGACCATCTCTCTGCTCCTGTAAAGTGATACTGCACAAAAACTGGCTGGAGTGTGCAATCGGATTGCCAAAAAGCGCAAGCTGGATTTCAGCCATTGCCCGAAGAAATGCCAATGCACGAATATGACGTGAGTGCACCATTGACGTGCAGTCACACAGCACATACCATCGCCACCCAATGAAGCCACACTGCACAGACAACGGAGCGACCGGATGATCGGCGAGCGATTGAAAGAGCTGCGGACCGTGCGCGGCCTGTCCTTGCGCGAGCTCGCGGCCCAGGCCGGTGTGTCGGCCACGCTGCTCAGCCAGATCGAGCGCTCGGTCACCGACCCGAGCCTCGAAACCATGCGCCGCCTGGCCGGCGTGTTCGGCGAATCGGTCTCGTCGTTGTTCTCCGAGCCCGCGCCGCCCTCGGTGTGGATCAGCCGTCCGGGCGAACGCTCGCTGCTCACCGCGCCCAAGGGGCAGGTCGGGTACGAGCGCCTGACAGCCGGCAATGGCCAGCTCGAAGTGCTGCGTGCCGTGCTGCAGCCGGGCCAGGTGTCGGCGGACGAACCGCGTGGCCATGCATCGACTGAGTGCGTGTACGTGGTCGCGGGCGCGCTGGTGGCGCAGATCGCGGGCGTCGACTATCCGGTGCTGGCGGGCGAGAGCATCTCGTTCGACTCGCGCCTGCCGCATCGCTACCTGAACCAGTCGCAGGCCCCGACCGAAATCATCCTGTCGGTGACGCCGCCCAACCCCTGAGCACCCGAGGCACATGATGAACCCCGACCCCAGTTTCACGCTCCACGACCTGCGCGTCGAAGTCGTAGCGCCGGAAGGCGCCCGCATCTACTGCGGCGCCAAGGTGGGCGACTATTTCGAGCTGCGCGGCGAGATGCTCCATCTGCCCGAGGGGCAGGGCTTCTCGATCTATTCGCTGGGCGCCTTGTTGCCGCTGCTGGCCGCCAAGCAGCGGCCGACCGACGCGAACGACTGGATGAGCACCGACGCCGAGGTGGCCTGCCCTGATCCGAACTGCCCCTCGCGCTTTCGCATCACCCGCATGGGGCTGCGCACTTTTCGCCACGCCGACACCACGGCGGTTGTCCATCCATCGAACGAGTCTTCATGAACCCCTCGCAGTATTCGCACCATCGCATCGAGCTCGCGCCCGGCTATGAAATTTCCCGCCTGCTGAAGGGCGGTTGGCAACTGGCCGGCGGCCACGGCAACGTGGATCACGCGGGTGCCATCGCCGACATGGCGGCCTACTACGACGCCGGCATCACCACCTTCGATTGCGCCGACATCTACACCGGCGTGGAAGAAATGATCGGCGAGTTCCGCGCCGACTACCTGCAGCGCCATGGCCGCGACAGCCTTTCGCGGTTGCGCGTGCACACGAAGTTCGTGCCCGACCTCGCCATCCTGCCGACCATCGACAAGCACCAGGTCGAGCAGATCATCGATCGCTCGCTGAAGCGCCTGCGCATGGAGCGGCTCGACCTCGTGCAGTTCCACTGGTGGGACTATGGCGTGCCGCGCTATCTCGAGGTTGCGCACTGGCTCCTGGAGTTGCAGCGCGCCGGCAAGATCGACCGTGTGGGCGGCACCAATTTCGACACGGCGCGCGTGCGCGAACTGGCCGACGCCGGCGTGCCGCTGTTCAGCATGCAGGTGCAGTATTCGCTGCTCGACCAGCGGCCCTTGCCGCTGATGACGCCGTACTGCGAGCAATCAGGCATGAAGCTGCTGTGCTACGGCAGCGTGGCCGGCGGCTTCCTCTCGGAGCGCTGGCTCGGCGTGAGCGATCCGGGTCAGTCGTTCGAGAACCGCTCGCTGGTCAAGTACAAGCTCATCATCGACGACTTCGGCGGCTGGGACTTGTTCCAGCAGTTGCTGGCGCAGCTGAAGCAGATCGCGCTGCGGCATGGCGTGTCGATTTCGTCCGTGGCAATGCGCTGGGTGCTGCAGCAGCCGGCCGTCGCGGCCGTGATCGTCGGCGTGCGGCGCGGTGACCACCTGGCGGATCACCTGAAGGTGCTTGATCTGCAACTCGATGCGGCCGACCTCGCGTCGCTGGATGCGGTGCTCTCGCAGCGCAGCGCGCCGAGCGGCGACGTCTACGCCGTAGAGCGCGACCTCGAAGGCCGCCATGGCCGGATCATGAAGTACGACCTGAACGACAAACCGCATTGAGTTCGGCGTAGCCGGTGAGCGGGTCGTGCGTGCGCGCGAACTGCCAGTCGGGCAGCACGGCGACGAGGATTTCCGCCGTGGTGCGCACTGTGCATCCGGGCGCTGCATGGCCGCCGAAAACTCGGCCCTCGGCATCCGACACGCTGATGTGCAGATGCGAGCCGTCCGGCGACAGGCTGCCCGCGAGCGTGAGGATTTCCAGGTCGCCTTCGATGCGCGCCGCGTTCTCTGCGCCTGCAAGCCGGATGCTCGCGCCGCTCAGGCTGCCGATGCCCGAGACCACGAACGCTGCGTCGGCACCGCCTTGCTTCAACGCCGAATCGAGCGAGGAGCGCAGGTCATCGCCGGGGTTCAGCCGCAGCACCAGCGTCTGCATGCGTTCAGGCTCCCGAGAGCGCCCCGTCCACCACCTGCTGCGCCTCTTCGAGGATGCGCGCGAGGTGTTCCTTGCCCTTGAAGCTCTCGCCGTAGATCTTGTAGATGTTTTCCGTGCCCGAGGGCCGCGCGGCGAACCAGCCGTTGTCGGTCACGACCTTCACTCCGCCGATGGCCGCGCCGTTGCCCGGCGCATGGCTCAGCACATTGACGATCTTGTCGCCCGCCAGCTCGGTCGAGCGGATCTGTTCCGGCGAGAGACTCGACAGCCGCTTCTTCTGCTCGACGGTGGCGGCCGCATCCACGCGGTCTGACACCGGCTGGCCCAGCGCCTGCGTCAGCTCGGTGTAGCGCTCGCCCGGGTCACGCCCGGTGCGCGCGGCGATCTCGGCCGAGAGCAGGGCGGGCACCAGGCCGTCCTTGTCGGTGGTCCACACCGAGCCGTCCTTGCGCAGAAAGGTCGCGCCCGCGCTTTCTTCTCCGCCGAAGGCCAGCGAGGCATCGACCAGCCCGTCTACGAACCACTTGAAGCCCACCGGCACCTCGTACAGCCTGCGGCCGAGCTGTGCGGTGACGCGGTCGATCATCTGGCTGCTCACCACCGTCTTGCCGACAGCCGCCTGCGCCGGCCATTGCGGGCGGTGCGTGTAGAGGTAGTCGATCATCACTGCGAGGTAGCTGTTGGGTTGCATCAACCCGGTGCTGCCCGAGACGATGCCGTGGCGGTCGTGGTCGGTGTCGCAGGCGAAGGCGATGCCGAAGCGGTCCTTCAATTCGATCAGCTTGTGCATGGCGTCGGGCGACGACGGGTCCATGCGGATGCGGCCGTCCCAGTCCAGAGACATGAAGCGGAAGGTCGGGTCGACTTCCTGGCTCAGCACGTTCAGGCGCGTGAGCTTGTAGCGCTCGGCAATCGCGGGCCAGTAGCGCACGCCCGCGCCGCCCAGCGGGTCGACACCCAGGTCGAGGTTCACGTCGCGGATCGCGTCCATGTCGAGCACCTGCGCCAGGTCTTCGACGTAGGTGTTCAGGTAGTCGTGCCGGTGCGTGGTCGATGCGCGCAGCGCCTGCGCGAGCGGCATGCGCTTCACGCCTTCGAGCTTGTTCGCCAGCATCTTGTTGGCGGCCGCCTCGACGGCCGAGGTGATGTCGGTGCCGGCCGGTCCGCCGTTCGGCGGGTTGTACTTGAAGCCGCCGCTCTCGGGCGGGTTGTGCGAGGGCGTGATGACGATGCCATCGGCCAGCCCGCTTGTGCGTCCACGGTTGTAGACCAGGATGGCGTGCGACACGGCCGGCGTCGGCGTGTATTCGTCGTCCTTCGAGATCATCAGCTCGACGCCGTTGGCCGCGAGTACTTCGACAGCGCTGCTGAAGGCCGGCGTGGACAGCGCATGCGTGTCGATGCCGAGGAAGAGCGGACCGTCGATTCCTTTCTGCTTGCGGTAGTCGCAGATGGCCTGGCTGATTGCCAGCACGTGCCATTCGTTGAATGCATCGTCGAAGGAGGAGCCGCGATGCCCCGAGGTGCCGAAGGCCACGCGTTGGCTCGGCACCGACGGGTCTGGCCGGCCGGTGTAGTAAGCCGAGATCAGGCGCGGCACGTTGACCAGCAGTTCGAGAGGGGCGGGCTTTCCCGCGAGAGGGTTGGTTGCTTGGCTCATGTCGATGGAAAGTCAAAGTTGATCAGGTCGCCGATGCGTTCGACGGTGATGTCGGCAGGGGCGTAGGCGGCAATGGCCTGCTCATCAAGTGCATAGTGCCCTTGCCGCACGAAGACCGTCGTCAGACGAGGCCCCCAGATGGCCTTCATGGCCGAAAGAATGCGCAGCTTGTCGTCCACCATCACGTAGTGCTGGGCGGGGTGGCACTGCTCGATGGTGTCGAGCATCTGTTCCTTGTGCACGTAGATCAGCACGCGGCCCTCGGTGGCCTCCCACAGGCCCGAGCGCTGCACCTTGCGCGGCTGGAACACCACGTCGCCGTCGGACAGGATCACCGTGGGCCCGTGCCGGCGCAGATGCTTCAGTGCTTCCAGCGCGCCGGGGTAGAGCCGTTCGGCAAAGGGGTAGTCGATGAGAAAGCTCGACATCAGCAGCAGCCGCGAATCGCTCATGCCGCGGCGGCCCTCTTCGGCGCGGTAGCGCTGCAGGGCGCCGAGGTAGTCGACGTAGCCGAGCTCGCTGCGCAATTGCTCGAAGGCCACCCAGTAGCGGCCGGCGCTTTCAGCGCCGAAGGCCTGTTCGAGATGGGCGCGAAGATCGGCCACGACGCGGTCGTTGTCGAGCAGGGTGTTGTCGACGTCGATCAGGAAAACGGTGGCGGGAGGAGGTGTCATGGGTGTGCGGCCAAAGTGCCTGAACTTGGGGCCCGAACTGCGCGTGTCGCGGCCAGCATACGCCTTGAATGGCCCTGAATGCGACGCCACACAGCCGCCGCGTGAATTGGTCGCCACTTTGCGGACCATCGACTTAATCCCTGCCGCGGGACTGTCCCCGGAGTCGAATAAGCTTCCGCCCAGATTGAAGAAGAAGGAGCAAGACAGATGCGCATCACGAACGGTCGACTCCGGGCCGGCTTGCCGGCTGTGGCCCTGGGCCTCTTGCTGGTTGGCTGCCAGACACCTCCGGCCGACCGGCCCCTGACATCGGAAGTGCCTGAACCCCCGAGCTTCGTCACGCCGCCGGAAACCTGCCAGGCCACGGCCGTGCGCTTCGGCTTGGGGTTGCGCATCAGCCAGCAACTGCTGGAAGAAATGCGCCAGCGCTCCGGCGCCCGCGTGGCACGCACCGTGCTGGCCACCGAAGCCGCCGACCCGGCGCAAGACATGACGCGGCTCAACGTGCAGGTCGAGCCCACCGGGCGCGTGGTAGGTGCCTATTGCGGCTAGCCACACTGTATGCACGAGTGTTGTTCGTACACCTCGTCTGTAACAAAATCTCACTGCAAGGTGTGGAACGGCCCGGATTGGGAGAACAATAGCCCGCGACTTTCGGAGCCCCAGTCTTTTGTCGAACCAGCAACCCACAGTCTCCTTGCCGTCGTACTACGACGGGTCGGCACGTCTTCCGCCGGATGAAGTGCTGCGCCCGTTGATGGCCGACTGGGCCCGCGCCGGCAAACGCCTGGCTGCCGTCTGCTACATCGACGTCGACCGCTTTGCCGAGCTGAACGATCACCTCGGCATGGTCGCGGGCAACGCCGCCCTCGAAGAGGTGGCCCGCCGCATCAAGGCCCAGCTGCCGCGCGAGAGCGTGATGGCCCGCGTGGGCGGCGACGAGTTCGCAGCCCTGTTCGCCGGCATCGGAACCTCGCAGTGCACCCAGGTGCTCGAGCGCATCCAGGCCTCGCTCGGCGAGCCCTGGAGCTGGCGCGACCAGACAGCCAGCATCGACGCGAGCATCGGCGCCATGCTGCTCGACAGCAACGGCCCGCCACCAGAGACAGCCCTGCGCCAGGCGCAGCACGCGGCCTTCTTTGCCAAGCGCGCGGCCGACGGCAAGGTGCATTACTTCGACGCGCCCCAGGCGCGCGCCGACGAGCAGGTGGTGCGCGAGCGCCAGCGCATCCAGGAAGGTCTGCTGCAGGGCGAGTTCTTCCTGGTCTACCAGCCCAAGGTCGACATGCGGCGCGGCGTGGTGGCCGGTGTCGAGGCGCTGATCCGCTGGCAGCACCCCGAGCGCGGCCTGCTGCCGCCGGCGCAGTTCGTGCCGCTGATCGAAGACGACCAACTGGTCGAGCAGGTGGGCGACTGGGCCATTGCCACGGCCCTGTGGCAGGCGCACCAGTGGCGCCTGGCGGGCCTTCAGATTTCGGTGAGCGTGAACGTGGCGCCACGCCACATGATGCGCTGGGACTTCGTCGAACGGCTCGCGCGGCACCTGGCGCAGTTTCCGAAGATGGGCGTGGGCATGCTCGAGCTCGAAATCCTCGAGACCACGGCGATCAGCCAGTTTGCGAACGTCGCGTTGTTCGTCGAGGCCTGCAAGATGCTGGGCGTGGGCGTCACCATCGACGACTTCGGCACCGGGTATTCATCGCTCACCTACCTGCGGCAATTGCCGGTGTCGACCGTGAAGATCGACCAGTCCTTCGTGCGCGGCATGCTCGACAACGACCAGGACCGCGCCATCGTGCAGGGCATCGTCGCGCTGCTCCACGCGCTCGGCCTCACGGCCGTGGCCGAGGGGGTTGAAACGGTGAAGCAGGGCGAAGCGCTGCTTGCGCTGGGCTGCACGCTGGGCCAGGGCTACGGCATCGCGATGCCGATGGCGGCCAAGGATGTTGTGCAATGGGTGGCGCAGTACGAGAGCGCCCCGCTGTGGGGCAAGGACGACCGGCCAGGCGTGGCGGCGTTGCCCGACGTCGCCTAAGCCCATGGGCCCTGCCGGCATCAGAGCAAAGGCGTATAGGGCGAGGTCATGGGTTTCAGCGTGGTGCCGCTTCCGCCGTCATACCCGGGCGCCCCGATGCTGCTCGAGCCGCCGAACACGTAGCGCAGATAGATGCTGCTCGTGAACTGCCGGTAGTTCTGTGCGTTGTTGAAGCCCAGCGCGCCGCCCAGGAACATCTTCGGCGCCAGCTGGTACTCAAGCACCGCAGCCAGGTTGTAGGCAAGGCCGGTCTTGGAGCTGCTGGCATACATGTTGTTGTATGCCGCGCTGCTCAGGCCCAGCGCCAGCGCCTGTGCGGCCGCGCTAGACGCCGCGCTGTTGCGCGACGGATCCGTAGGGAAGTAGGGCGATGTCTTCTGGGTGAACGACTGCACCCCGAGCGACGCGTTCACGCGCCACGAGAGCCGGTCGCTGCGGCCGGTCCAGTCGACGGGGAAGGCCACGCTCACGAAGCTCTGCGGGCTGAAGTAGCCGCCCTGGCCGAATGTGTAGTAGCTGAGGTTCTTCTCGTAGCCCATCAGCCCGATGTTCATGCCCAGCGTGAGCTTGGAGCCGGGGCTGTTGATCAGGTGCAGGTACGCGCCGCCGCCGGTTTCCACGCGCGAGTTGCTGGCCACGTTCTTGCCGGTGATGCCGTGCGCCGCGAGGTAGCTGTACACGCCGTAGGTGCCGTCGTCGTAGCCGATGTCGCCGCGCACGCCGGTGGCGACCACGCCGCCCCAGCGCTCGTTGGTGCGCTCGTCCTTCGCGCCCGCGAACGACAGCACGCTGTCGGTCACAGCGCGGCGGGAGATGTCGGCCCTGTAGTTCCACGAGTCGCCGAAGCTTCCCTTGAACGTGACGTTGCCGACCACGTTGGTGGTGGGAAAGCCCAGCGGCGTGGTGCCGATGCCGGCATCGAGGTTCTTGCCTTCGTAGCCCACGTTCAGGCCGACGCCGGACGCGTTCTGCTGGCCAGGCGATGCGCCGGTGGTCAGTGCTTTGAGGGCCGCCGCGGGGCCGCCGCCGAAGCGGCTGCCCGTTGCGTAGTCGCTGGCGGGCGTGCCGGCGTCGAGCACCGTGGGCGTCACGCCCACGACGATCTTGCCTTCGCCGACCGGGAAGCGCGCCTGCACCGGCAACTGGAAATCGGAGAGCCGGCTCAGGCCGGCCTCGCCCGCGCGGTTGCGGTAGACCGTGCCTGCCGTGAGGCTCACCGCGCGTTGCGCCTCCAGCTCCTGCAGTTCCGAGGTCAGCGTGTTGGCCGGCGCGGTGCGCAACGGCGCATTCCAGCTCGGCTCGGTGCGCGGTGTGTTGGCCTGCGCATAGGCGGCGTTGGCCTGCGGATAGACCGGATAGCCGCCAGGTTGACCGGGTTGAGGCTGCGCCTGCGGAATGTAGACCGGCGCAACCTGCTGCATGCCTGGCACCGGATACTGCGGTAAGGGCTGCATCGATGGTGCAGCGTAGGCCGAGGCTTGCGGCACATTGTTCGGGTTGTTGCGCGCGTTGCGCGTCGACGCCTTGGCCGTCGACTGGCGGCCCTTGGCGTCCGATGCGGCGGGCGCAGTCGAATTCCAGGGCAGGGCACCTGGCGGGTAGGCCTGCGCGCCTGCCGCGGGGTAAGCGGGATACCCTGCCGCCGGATAAGCCCCGGCGACCGGTGCCGCCGGATAACCCACCGGCTGCATGCGCGCCTGCGCGAACGGGTTGCCGTTGGCGGGTGGATAGCCCGCGGGCACGGCCGCGCCCGGCGCGCCGCCGGTCATGCCGGCGAACGGATTGGCAGCGGGCATCTGCTGCACGGGCACGCCGCCCGGCGCGAAGCCGCCAGAGGCGACCTGCCGTTCGGCGTCCACCGCGGCACGAAGGTACTGCTCGGCCTTGCGGCTGTCGCCCGCGTTGCGGTAGACGCGGCCGGCCGCCGCGAGCACGCGCGACTGGTCGGGCGCCTGCTTCAGCGCGGCCATCACGTAGTTCTCGGCCTCGCTGTGTTCGCGCCGCGCGCTGGCGCTGGCGGCGGCGGCGAGCAGGGTGTCGAGGTCGGTCGGGTTGCGTTGCAGGATGCGCTGGTACAGCGCCAGCGCCTGGCCTTCGTCTCGCGCCGCCGAATACAGGCGTGCCAGTGCGGCCATCGCCTGTGGGTCGTTCGGCCGCTCGGCGAGCACCGGCGCCATGGCGTTGTAGGCAGCCTCGAGGTTGCCGGCTTCGCGCAGGGCGTCGGTCTGGCGCAGCGCGAAGGCCACGCGCAGGTTGTCGAAGTCGTTGCGCTGGGCGGCCGTCATGTTGGCGCTCGCCAGTTGACGCAGCGTGGCCGACAGCTCGATGTCCTGCCTGGTCTTGAGCAGCACCGATGCATACAGCAGCCGGTCGCCGATGCTCGGGCTCGGCGTGCGTGCCAGCAGCTGGCGGCTCATGGAAAGGGCGCGCGGCGCATCGCCGATCTCGGCGTAGGCGCCCGCGAGCTGGCCCCAGAGTTCGGCCGGCATGTCGGCGCTGAGCGCCGCCTCGGTCTGCGCGAGCACGCCGCGCGCAGCGTCGACCTGGCCCTGGCGGGCCAGTGCCAGCGCGCGCGCAGCCTGCGATTGCGCCCACAGGCGGCGTTGCAGCGCGGCCATGTCGCGTGTGCGCGAGCCGGCAGGAATGCGTTCGAGGTACTGGATGCCCGCCGCCGCATCGCCGGTCTCGGAGGCGAGCAGGGCGCTGGCGTACAGCGCGTCGGGCATGTCGGGTTGCGACATCAGCAGCCCTTCCATCACGCCGCGCGCCTCGGACACCAGGCCTTGCCTGCGATAGATGTTGGCCAGGTCCAGCCGCACCCACGGGCTGTCGGGCGCGGCGAGCATCGCATCTTCGAGCGTGCGCTGCGCGCCGGTGGCATCGCCGGCCTCGGCCTGCTGGCGGGCGCGGTTGCGCGCCTGCTCGACCTGGATGTCGCGCAGGCCGCCGAGTTGGGTGGCCTGTTCGGGCGTGAGGCGGCGGGACAGGGCCAGCGCCTCGTCGGGGCGGCTCGTCTGGCCGTACAGCGAGATCAGGCCGCGCAGTGCCTGCGTGTTCTGCGGCTTGCTCTCGAGCACGCGCTTGTAGCCCTGCTCGGCCTGGGCGTAGTCGCCGGCGGCGGCGCGCAGGTCGGCCAGCGCGTTCTGGCCCACGGGCTCGCGCGGGTCGATGCGCACAGCGCGCTCGTAGAGAGCCTGCGCACCGCGCGTGTCGTTCCTGGCTTGCGCGGCTCGGGCCTGTCCGACCAGCGCCCAGTAGGTGGCGCTTTGCAGTGCCGAATTCCATTTGCCGCCGCCGCCGCGCGCTGCTCGCTCCAGCAGCTCCTGTGCCTCGGCAAAGCGCTCCTGGCGCAGCCGCACGAGGCCCAGGCCGCCCAGCGCCTCGGTGTCGTCCGCCTTGGCGCGCAGCGCCTGCTGGAAGCGCTGCTCGGCGGTGTTCGCGTCACCGCGGTCCAGTGCCTTGAAGCCTTCGCCCACGGGCACGTCGGGTGAATTGGCCGCCGCCGTCTTGGCGGTGGTGAGCGTTTCAAGCCGTGCGGCCACGGCAGCGTCGGTCTGGTTGTTGCCCAGATAGTCCTGGTAGAGAGGAACGTCGGGCTGGCGCGCGTCCAGCCAGATCAGTGCCTGGCGCCAGGCCGCGCGCGCGGCGCCGGCCACGGCGGGCTGCTTCGTCAGCTCGGCCAGTTCGCGGATGCCTGCGCGGCGCGTGGCTTCGCTGTAGGTTTTCTGCTGGGCCAGCGCAAGGCGGTAGCCGGCGTTCTCCGGGTGGTCCTTAACCAGCTGCTCCAGGCCCTTGCGACCCTCGTCGGCGCCTTGCGGCGTGCTGGCCAGCACCTGGTAGTACTCAAGCGCCAGCGCTTCGGGCGGCGGGCGGTTGTCGAACTGGCTGCGGTACAGCTCCACCGCCTCGGCGGAGCGGCCGGCACGCGCTGCGGCGCGGGCGCGCTGCAGCGTGCTTTGCTGGCCGGCCGGTTGCTGCGACTGCTGTTGCAGGCGGGCAATGCGGGCGTCGTTCGGGTTTGCGGTGCGCAGCCGCGCGATCCAGCTGCGCGCCGCTTCGGAATTGCCGCGCGAGAGCTCGACCTGCGCCATGCCGTACATCGCATCGGTCGATTGCGGCTGAACGCTCAGCAGCTTCTTCCAGCTTTCCTCGGCAAGGTCGGCGCGGCCCTGGGCCTGCCAGTAGTTGCCCTGTTCGGTCAGCGCCGCGCTGGCGTCGGCCTGTGCATGCGCGGGGTTGGCGGTGCACAGCACGGCGAGCATGCCCAGGCAGGCCATCGGTGCGAGACGCTTCGGCTTCAAGCCGGTCGATTGGAACGGCATAGCGTCCTCCATGAGGTTTGCAGCTGGCCATTGCGACCGAATTCGTACCGGCCGTCGAGCCAGGCCTGGCCGAAAAGCAACAGGCACTGTTCGTAATAAGGCAAGGGCGCCACGGGCGGTGCGCCGCGGCCACCCGGCACGCGGGCGACCTGGGCGGCCAGCGCGTCGGTGGCGCCCAGCGCCTTGAGGTAAGGCAGCATCGCACCCGAAAAACCGAGCGGCGCCATGCCGCGCACAGCGCCGCTCGTGGTGTCGACGTACTCGGGCACCGGCTGGTGGTCGGCCAGCAATTGGCCCGGGCCACGCAGGCTCAGCAGCAGCATCTTGCGCGCCGGGTCCTTGTCGGACAGCATGCCCGCCCAGAGGTAGACGCGGATCGCGTCATAGCTGCCGGCAGCGCCCTTCTGCGGATCGGCCACGAAGCCGCGCGAATCCTGCGACCAGGCACACCAGTCGGGCGCGAAGCCCTTCGGCGTGACGGCGCCGATCATGCGCAGCGTGTTCTCGGTGACCTCGCTCCACGGACCGGTCGGGTCGGCCTGCTGGAAGTAACGCAGCAGCTGCAGCGGCATGTAGCTCGGGTTGAGCCGCCATAGCGGCCCGCCGGCCACCGACTTGGGCCACGGCAGCAGCATGCGGCCGAGCCCGGGCACGGCGATGACTTCGTCGCGTGCCGCCAGCGCCAGCAGGCTGCGGCCGAGTGCGCGGTAGTTGGCGTCGTTCCACAGCCGGCCGGCTTCCATCAGCGCATAGGCGATCCAGAGGTCGGCGTCCGACGCGGCATTGGGGTCGAGCACGCCCCAGCCGCCCTCGGGCTTGCGGCCCCATTGCCAGGCCGGCAGTTGTTTGGCCAGGCTGCCACCCGCGAGGTTGACTTCGGTCCATGCCAGCACGCGCGCGAAAGTGGCGCGGTCGTTGTGCACCAGCGCGAAGAACATGCCGTAGGACTGGCCTTCGGAAGTCGATTGCTGCTGCGGCGTGTTGAAGTCGATCACCCGGCCGTCGGGCTGGATGTGGCGCGCGGCGAAGGCGGCCCAGTCTGTGGCGGGGTGGCACGTGTCGGCAGGGGCAGCGGCGGCGGACGCGGGAGCCGCGGGCACTTGGCCCGGTGCGGTCGCCGGTGCCGCTGTCACGAGCTTCGGCAGCGCCAGCGCGAGGCCGGCCGCACGCAGAAGGGCGCGCCTGCCCGAAAGGCGGTCGTGGGAAGGCGTGATGGGCGAACGTCGCATGGGCTCGCTACTTGGCCTTCTTCACTTCGCCGACCGACAGCCGGCGGCGTGCCCGCAACTGCAGGCCGGCGTACGACACGGCCGCGCCCAGCAGCGCAAGCACGAGCACCAGCCCGGCCAGCATCAGCGGGCTGCGCGACAGGTGCCACTGCACCCAGGCGATCGGAGGCAGGCGGCCAACGTAGTAGGTGTCGCCGCCGAGCACGCTGTTGACCTGCGTGTCGCGCACGATCGTCATGCTGCCCTGCACGCTCTTGAGCAGGTCGGGCGTCATCAGCGCGTTGAGCAGCGCCTCCTTCGAGTCGGGGCCGGTGATGGCGGCAATCACGCTGCGGCCGCTGCGCAGCGGCGATTCGAAGCCGGCCAGCACGGCGTCACGGCCGTCGCTGCTCACCGCGATCTGCATCGAGCCGGGCAGGTCCTGGCGCGTGCGGGCGCCGATCACGAAGTTGACGGCGTTGTCGATCCAGCTGTCGAGCTTGAGCTCGGGCGCGGCGCCGTTGCGCTTGAGCGGCATCTTGCCGGCCCATTGCGTGAACAGCGGCTGGCTCTGCAGGTTGCCGATGACGAGCAGGTCCTTGTCGGCCCACTGAGCGGCCTCCGCCGAGCGGCCCACCTTCACGCGCAGCGCGGGGTAGCCGGTGGAGCGGCCGATCTGGCCGAGCAGGCCGAGGTAGGTCTCGGTGTCGGTGTCGTTGGGTTGGTCCGGAAGAATGACGGCCGTCTCGGACAGGTCGGCCATGCGCGAGAACGGGAAGCCGCCGTTGGCGTAGGCCGCCAGTTCTGGCATGGCAATGAAGTGCGGGAAGCCCGACACGTCGATGCTGGAGGTCGGGTCGATCGAGCCGCGCACGTTGTCCAGCTGCGGTACGCAGCGCCCGCCCACGGGCTCGAAGTAGTAGTGCAGGCGCAACTGGCTGCGCGGGCCCATGGCCAGCGGCGGCAGGATCACTTCCCGGCGCTCGGCCAGCGTGCCGTCGGGCATCAGCTTCACGGCCAGCGGGTTCCACCAGCTGTCGCCGGCCGGGTTGGCCGAGCGCAGCGGCAACCCGCCCACGAAGTTGTCGTTGACGTTGACGTTCAGCGTCGACTGGTCGGGCCGCACGCGCGGCGTGTAGCGGTATTGCAGGTCGAGCGGAATGCCGCGGCTGCGCCAGGTGAAGAGGTCGGGCGGCAGCTGCAGGTTGATGCGGACCACGTCGGGGTTGTAGCCAGTCACCGACAGGTTGGCGGCCGTCGCCAGTTCGCCCAGCTGCAGCGCGCGGTCGCTCGGAATCCAGCGCGGCGCGTCGTAGGGCTTGCGCGCCGGCGGTTCCTGGAAGGCGGTGACCGCCGCTGTCGCGCCCGCGAAGGCCTTGCTGTTCAGCGCCAGCGCCGCGGCGGCGGTGCGCAGTTCGTCCGGGGTGCGACCCATCACCAGCAGCAGCTTGCCGGTGGCGTCGCGCGGGTTGTCGACCACCGCCAGCCCCGGGCCCTGGATGGCGGGCAGCGCGAGGCCTGCAATGGCCGACTCCGGCGTGACGAACACCACCACGTGGCCGGTGGGCAGTTCGCCGCTGGACACGGGGAAGGTCGCGCCGCGGTAGTCGGTCAGCGCGCCGAACCACGACGACACGACACCGGCCGCTTCGAGCACAGGGCCCGTGGCGGCGGCGCCGAAGACGAAGGGAATGCGTGCGCGCCGCACGTCGCGGCGGTCGAAAAATGGCTGAGGCAGCGCGGCCAGGTCATTCGCGAGCTTCAGCGGCGCCACCGTCAGCTTCAGCGAACTGGAGGCGTCGATGCGCGCCCACAGGCTGGTGTGGGCCGGGTCTTCGCACTCGCGCGTGTAATGGCCGACGAGCTCGACGTTGATGCGGTTGAACTCGGTGATCAGGCGGCGGTCGATCGGAATGTCGGCCGTCTGCGGCCGGCCTGCTTCGGCGCGGGTTACCGCCAGCGTGGCCACCAGCACGTCGTTGACCGTGACCTTGAGGTGCGACAGCTCGGGAATCAGCGAGGGTGAATACGCGTAGTTCAGCTTGAACGAGGCGGCCGTGACCAGCTCGTCGGCGCGCACGTTGAACGGAATGCCGACGGTGCCGCTGACACCGCGCAGCTGCACGGCGTAGTCGATGCCCAATTGCGTGAGGTTCAGTTCGCGCACGGTTGCACTGGCTGCCGCCGATGCGGTTGCCGGGGCACTGGTCGCCGGCTGCGCCACGGCGCCGCCGGCGGCAGTGAAGGCGATCGCAAGCAGGACGGCGCTGGCGGCGAACGAGGGCGAGGCTGCGCGGGCAAGGGACGCGTCGCGGCGATGCGCGCGCAGGGTGAACGTCACGTGGATTCCTTCGCTTTGGCAGGACGCAGCCGCGAGGTGGCTGCACGGTAGTAGTGGCTGAACATGTCGCGAAAGCCGGTGCCGCTGATGCTGATGAGGTGGCCGAGCACGCGGTGGATCGGCACGCGCGGATGGTTGCCCCAGCGGGCGGCCCAGATGTCGGCGCGCGCGGTCGTGCACTGCACGAGTGCGCGCTCCTGCGCGAAGCTCATCGGCGCGAAGCGCAGGCCCAGGCGCTTGCCGCTGCTGAAGCGCACCGTGGAGGCAAAGCGCGACTCCTGGTCGTCGCGGTACAGCGCAACCACGACCGGGGTTTCCGCATCGAGCTTCATGTCCTGCGGCAGGTCTACGCCCAGGCCGCCGCTGGAGAAGTCGAAGGTATTGCAGCGCAGCGAGCGGCCGTCGGCGAAGTACAGCGTGGCCGGCAGCACGAGCTCCACGCGGTGCGCGCCGCGCAGCTGGCGCGACTCGTTGGCCGCCGCCACGCAGGCGCCCAGGATCATCATGTTGTAGATGGTCCAGGCCAGGTTGAGCCAGACGGTGGCGATGTTCTGCGGGTCGACCCAGCTCAGGCGCCACGCGCCCAGGCACACGCCCACGAAGTTCAGCGCCAGCAGCACCAGGCTGGCCTTGGCGATGGTGCTGTCGAAATACTCTTCCTGGATCAGGCCACCCTTGGCCGTCACGTTGAAGCTGCCGAGCTTGGGGTTGATGAGCGCCACCAGCGTCGGGCGGAAGATGTACCAGGCCAGCACCGCCTCGTACACCTCGTTCCACAGCAGGTAGCGAAAGCGCCCCTGGATGCGGCTGTTGGTCAGGTTGGCGTGCAGGATGTGAGGCAGCGCGAAGGCGAAGATCATCGACGCCGAGGCGTGGATCACGCTCGCGCCGAAGTACAGGTACGCCAGCGGCGCCGTCAGGTAGATGAGTCGCGGCAGGCCGTACAGGAAGTGCAGCATCGCATTCACGTAGCAAAGGCGCTGCGCCCAGTGCAGGCCGCGCCCGAACAGCGGGTTGTCGATGCGGAAGATCTGCGCCATGCCGCGCGCCCAGCGAATGCGCTGGCCCACGTGGCCCGAGAGGCTTTCGGTGGCCAGGCCGGCCGCCTGCGGCAGCGCCAGGTAGGCCGTGCTGTAGCCCAGGCGGTGCATCTTCAGTGCCGTGTGGGCGTCTTCCGTCACGGTCTCCACCGCGATGCCGCCGACTTCCTCGACGATGTTCCGGCGCAGCACCGCGCAGGAGCCGCAGAAGAATGTGGCGTTCCAGAGGTCGTTGCCGTCCTGGATCAGGCCGTAGAACAGCTCGCCTTCGTTGGGCACCGTGCCGAAGGTGTCGAGGTTGCGCTCGAACGGGTCGGCCGAGAAGAAATAGTGGGGCAACTGGACCATGCCCAGCTTCGGGTCGCGCCCGAACCAGCCCATGGCGATCTGCAGGAACGAGCGCGTGGGGATGTGGTCGCAGTCGAAGATCGCGACGAACTCGCCGGTGGTGTTCTTCAATGCGGCATTGATGTTGCCGGCCTTGGCGTGGCGGTTGTTGTCGCGCGTGACGTGGGTCACGCCGACCTGCTCGCAGAACACGCGGAACTCCTCGCGCCGGCCGTCGTCGAGCACGAAGATCTTGATCTTGTCGCGCGGCCAGTCGATCAGCTGCGCGGCCAGCACCGTGGAACGCACCACCGACAGCGCCTCGTTGTAGGTCGGGATGAGCAGGTCGATGGTCGGCCACTCGGCCGGGTCTTCCGGCAGCGGCACCGGCTTGCGCTCCAGCGGCCAGGCGGTCTGCACGTAGCCCAGCAGCAGAACCACGAAGGCGTACAGCTCGGCCACCAGCAGGCCCACGCCCAGCACCAGGTCGACCGGGTTGTCCATGAACATGGTCTCGGTCACGCGCCAGTAGGTGTAGCGCGAGGACACGACGACCGACAGGAAGATCAGCACCAGGCTGGCAAAGCGGCCGCGAAACCGGTTGGTAACGAGCGCCGCCAGGAAGATGCCCACCGACAGCACGATCTGCTGTTCCAGGGTCATGGGCGCGATGATCAGCGCGGGCAGCATCGTCAGGGCGACGATCCAGCCGAGGATGCGCACGGGCAGCAGGCGCAGGATGGCGGGTGCCGGCCGTGGCGCGGGCTGCTGCAGAGGGACAGACCGGGCGCTTTTCATCGGTTCGGCTCCAGGGTCCGCAGGGATGGGAAAGACGCGGCCTGCCGGCCGGTGTCGATGCGCTCGAGCAGCCGCTCGGCGCAGGAGGCGATGTCCTGGGTGGCCTGGCTCATCGGCGCATAGCGGTGCACCGGCGAGGCCGAGGCCAGTGCCTCGGGCACCGCCTGGTCCAGGTGAAGCACGCCCAGCAGTTCAGGGCGCAACCGCTGGCGCAGCATCTCGAAGACGTCGCTGTTGAGCCGCTTGCCCGGGTCGACCTGGTTCACCACGTAGCCGGTGCCGAGGTAGTCGGCGCGCGGCCGGCCGTACTTGTCGAGCATGCGCTCGATGATCGGCAGGGTGGCGAAGGAGCCGGCGTCCGCCAGCATCGTGACGATGCCGAAGTGGGCCGCGCGCAGCGCCTGCTGCAGGTACACCGAGGGGCCGGGCGGGGTGTCGAGCAGCACCAGCGTGTCGCCCGGCAGGCCGAAGCGCGCGAGCGTCTCGGCCAGCCAGCCGGGATTGCGGGCCAGCTGCTGCTCGAAGGCGATCTGGCGCTCGTCGTCGACGTCCCCGAAAGGCAGCAGCATGACGCCGGCATGGGCCTGTCGAATGGCGCGCGCCCACGGCATCAGGCCTGTGGCGGCCTCGACCAGTCCGCTGTCGCCGGCCTGCGGCTCGTTGGCGATGTGGAAGCGCAGGGCATTCTGCGGATCGAGGTCGATCGCCAGCACTTGCCGGCCGCGCTGGGCGAGTGCGCTGCAGAGGTTGGCGGCGATCGTGGTTTTGCCTACACCGCCCTTGGAGGAAATGACGGGGATGACAACCATCGTCACGTCGGCCTTCGCCAGCGCGACATGGGCCCTGACGCAGCAGCGGGCGGTTGTGGCCCGGCCAGACGCGCAAACAGCTGCTCGAGCGGCGTGAGCGCAGCGCTAGTGTCGTCGACGGCCGGCGTCACCAGTGGAGCGACGGGGGGCGCGACGGGCGCCAATGCGGGAGGTGGGGTGTACAGCACAGGTTCGCTGCGGGGAGCCGGCGCAGCGGCTGCCGGCGGGTGCACGATCCTCTGGCCCGACAGCAGCGGCCACACGCGGGGCGCTTCGGTCTCGTCCTCGGGCGGTGCGAATTCCTTGTAGCCGTTCGCATCGCCGCCGAACTTCCGGAACAGGCCTGCGATGTCTTCGGGTGTGGAGTCGTCGGCGCTCATGCAACCGCCTTCGACAACCGCAGATCGACACGGGGCCCTGCGGCCTGTGCGGTGGCTGGCTGCAGCGCCCGGACGCGCAGCGACGGGGGCATGCGCTGCGAATCGAACCAGGCCTGGTACGCGCCCTCGAAGAAGCCGACGCTCCAGTCCGAGGTTTCGGGGCCGAAGGCCATGGCGATCGGGCTGCAGGCGTGCGTGATGGCGACGCCGTCAGCGTCTTCGCTCAGGACCGTGAAGCCCCAGTCGATGCCGTCCCAGCGCGCATTGAACTGGTCCTGCAGGTCGCTGAGCGTCTGGCATGGCGGAACCGGCAGGGCTTGCGCGAGACGCTGGCCGATGCGGTAGAAGAGCTGCCGCAAATCCTCAGGCGGCAATCCGGCACTCAACTCGGCGGCCATGCCCCGGTTGAATTCCAGCCATTGCGCACTGCATGATTTCCTCTCGTAGTACGTCGCGCCTATGTCCATGTCGACGCATTCTCTGGCATCGATTAACTATTGACAACAAATGTGAACTTGTTGGCTTCTCCCGGGATGCGAGCTGTCTGAATTCGGGGACGGATTACCGTGAGATGCTCGATTTTGTTAACGGAAGCTGCATTTCCGGCGCCACTCAGGCGGATGGCACTTCGGTGTCGTTGACTGCGACGCCCTGGCTGAGGGCGGCGCGGCGGCTGTGCTTGACGGCGTACATGGCGGCATCTGCCTGCCGCAGGGCTTCCTCGGCAGAGGTGGTGCGCGGGTCGACCGCCACCACGCCGACGCTGGCGCCTGCGTAGTCGATCGTCATGCGCTTCAGCCGCAGCTCGCCGATGGTGTTTTCTGCCAGGCGGTCGGCCAGCGCCCGCGCCCCGGTGCGTGGCGATTCGCCCAGCGCGGGCCCCAGGCCGATCACCACGAACTCGTCGGAGCCGAAGCGCGCCAGCATGTCGCTTGCGCGCACCGAGTTCGCGAGCTGCTTTGCCATGGCCGCGAGGAATTCGTCGCCGATAGCGTGGCCGTGCGCGTCGTTGATCTTCTTGAAGTCGTCCAGGTCGACGAAACCGACCAGCACGCTCTGGCCGCTGCGCGCACCCTGCGCCAGCATGCGCTGCAGCGCGTCCACGAGCACGCGGCGGTTGGGCAGGCCGGTGAGGGCGTCGATGGCGGCGTGCGTGGCGAGTTCGGCATTGGCCTTCCTGAGCTTCTCGACCAGCAGTTCGCGCTCTACCTGCTGCCCGATCAGCCGCGCAAACAGCCGCAGCACTGGCTCCGCTTGTGGCGGCAAGGGCATTTGCTGTGCGCTGGCGGCGCACAGGGCGCCGAAGAGCTCGCCGCTGTCGGTTTTTACCGGGGCACTCACGCAGGTCTGAATGCCGAGCTCGTGGGCGGCATCGGCGTCGCCCCAGCAGCCGCCGGCGTCGTCGGTGTAGGTGCGGTCTTCTTCGAGGGCGTGCCGGCAGAGCGTGTTGGCCCAGGGCACGAAGGCTCCCTCGGGAATGGTCAGCAGCTCGCCGGTGTTGTGGGCGAAGAGGATGTGCTGGCGGCCCTTGTCCGGGTCGACGCTCACGAGGTAGGCCGACTCCAGCCCCGTGGCCGCCTCGAGCATTTCAAGCATCGGGCGGGCGAGGTCTTCCAGCGTCTTGGCGGAGGAGACGCAGTCGGATAGCTGTTCGATCAGGGATTCCATGGCCGACATTCTGAGGGGATAGGTTGTTTTCAGGAGGCCAGGGCTTCCATGAGTTCGGTCTCGATGGCCAGCTGGGTCTTCTGGCCCTGCAATTCGGGGCCGCTGATCAGGAAGGTGTCTTCCACCCGTTCGCCCAGCGTCGTCACCTTGGCGAGCTGCAGATTCAGGTGATGGCGCGCCAGCACCCGGGCCACCGAATACAGCAGGCCGGCGCGGTCGCTGGCCGAGATGTTGAGCAGCCAGCGCTGCGCCTTGTCGTCGGGCAGCAGGCTGATGCGCGGCTTGATCGGAAAACTGCGCACCCGGCGGGACACCCGGCCCATGCTGGGCGGGGGCAGGGCGCCGGCTTCGGTGAGCGTTTGCGCCAGGCCCGACTCGACCATGCTGATCAGGTCGCGGTAGTGGTCCGGCAGGAAGGTGGTCACCACCTGGAAGGTGTCGAGCGCGTAGCCGTTGCTCGTGGTGTGCACCTTGGCGTCGAGGATGCTGAAGGACGACTGGTCGAAGTAGCCGCAGATGCGCGCGAAAAGGTCGGGCTGGTCGGGCGTGTAGACGACCACCTGCAGGCCTTCGCCCACCGGCGACAGGTGCGCGCGCACGATGGGCGGTGCCTTCGGGTCGATCGGCACGTTGGGCGGCGGTACGAAGCGCGAGAGCTGCTTGGCGTGCCAGGCGATCTCGGTGGCGTCGTGGCGCATGAAGTAGCCGACGTCGAGCGTGTCCCACAGGGCCTTGTGCGCTTCGAAGCGCTGGGCGTGCAGGGCCAGCTGCACCAGCGCCTCGCGCTTGCGCGACTCGACTTCGGCGTCCGGGTCGGGCATGCGGCCGCCCAGCGCGCGCAGGGTGTAGCGGTACAGATCTTCGAGCAGCTTGCCCTTCCAGGCATTCCACACGCGCGGCGAGGTGCCGCGGATGTCGGCGATGGTCAGCAGGTAGAGCGCGGTCAGGTAGCGCTCGTTGCCCACGCGCTTGGCGAATGCGCCGATGACTTCGGGGTCGCTCAGGTCCTGCTTCTGGGCGACCTGGCTCATCACCAGGTGCTCGGCCACCAGGAATTCGATGAGCTTCGCGTCTTCGCGGGCAACGCCGTGCTGCTTGCAGAAGCGCTGCACGTCGCGTGCGCCCAGCATGGAATGGTCGCCGCCGCGGCCCTTGGCAATGTCATGGAAGAGGGCGGCCACGTACAGGATCCAGGGCTTGTCCCAGCCGGCTGCCAGCTGCGAGCAGAACGGGTACTCGTGCGCATGCTCGGCAATGAAGAAGCGCCGCACGTTGCGCAGCACCATCAGGATGTGCTGGTCCACCGTGTACACGTGGAACAGGTCGTGCTGCATCTGCCCCACGATGCTGCGGAACACCCGCAGGTAGCGCCCCAGCACCGAGGTCTGGTTCATCAGCCTGAAGGCATGCGTGATGCCGTAGGGCTGCAGCAGGATCCGCATGAAGGTCTCGTGGTTGACCGGGTCGTTGCGGAACTTGCTGTCCATGACGTGGCGCGCGTTGTAGAGCGCGCGCAGCGTGCGCGCCGACAGACCCTTCACGCCAATGGTCTTCTGGTACAGCAGGAAGGTTTCGAGCACCGCGTGCGGCTCGCGCTCGTAGAGGTCGTCGCTCGCAATCTCGATCAGGCCGGCGCGCTCGTAGAAGCGCTCGTTGACGGGCGTGTGCTGCTCGTCGCTCGGCTGCAGACGCTCGGAAATGTTGAGCAGCAGGATCTGGTTGAGCTGCGAGACCGCCTTGGCGGCCCAGTAGTAGCGCCGCATCAGCGCCTCGCTCGACTTGCGCTGCGATTCGCTTTCGTAGCCGAAGCTGGCTGCCACGGCGGTCTGTAGGTCGAACACCAGGCGGTCTTCGCGGCGGTTGGCAATCACGTGAAGCCGCGCGCGGATGAGCGAGAGCAGCGCTTCGTTGCGCTTGATCTGCTGCGCCTCGAAGGAGGTGGCCAGGCCGTTCTTGGCGAGGTCGTCCCAGCGGCTGCCGTAGCCGGCCGCCTTGGTCATCCAGAGGATGGTCTGCAGATCGCGCAGGCCGCCCGGTGACTCTTTGCAGTTGGGCTCCAGCGCGTAGGGCGTGTTGTCGTACTTCTGGTGTCGGTGCCGCATTTCCTGCGACTTGGCCACGAAGAAGGCTTGCGGGTCGATCGCGCGGGTGAAGCGGCGGCGAAAGGCCGTGAAGAGCTTCTTGTCGCCTGCGATCAGCCGCGCTTCGAGCAGCGAGGTCTGGACGGTGACGTCTTTCTCGGCCTCGGCCAGGCACTCATCGACCGTGCGCACGCTGGAGCCGATTTCCAGGCCCGCGTCCCAGCAATGGCCGATGAAAGCCTCGATGCGGGCGGGGTCGATGGCGTTTTCGTGGTCTTCGGGCGGCAGCAGCAGCAGCACGTCGACGTCGGAATACGGAAACAGCTCGCCGCGTCCGAAGCCGCCCACGGCGGCCAGGGAGAACGAGTCACCGAAGCCGGCGTCGCGCCACAGCGTGCAGAGCGTTTCGTCGGCCAGTGCCGAGAGCTGGCGCAGCACCGTGTGCACGCTGCGGGTAGGGGCGCGCGCGAAGCGCAGGGTGTCGAACAGGGCGAGCTTTTTCGCGCGATAGGCTTCGCGCAGCGTCGCCACGTCGATGTTGGCTGCTTCGATCACGGCGGGGAGACGCGTTGCCGCGTCAGGTCTTGGTCGAGGTGACGAAGGAGGGCAGCGGCGGGCTGCCTGCGGAGAGCGTCAGCACTTCGTAGCCGGTCTCGGTGACGAGCACCGTGTGCTCCCACTGGGCCGACAGCGAATGGTCGCGCGTGACGATGGTCCAGCCGTCGTACTGGCCGCCCTTGAAGTCTTCCTTCACGTCGCGCTTGCCGGCGTTGATCATCGGCTCGATGGTGAAGATCATGCCGGGCTTGAGTTCTTCCATGGTGCCCGGGCGGCCGTAGTGCAGCACCTGGGGTTCTTCGTGAAAGCGCTGGCCCACGCCGTGGCCGCAGAACTCGCGCACCACCGAGAAGCCCTGGCCTTCGGCGAACTTCTGGATCGCGTGGCCCACGTCGCCCAGGTGCGCGCCGGGGCGCACCTGCAGTATGCCGTGCCACATGGCTTCGAAGGTGATGCTGCACAGGCGCTTGGCTGCGATGGAGGCGTCGCCGATCACGTACATGCGGCTGTTGTCGCCGAACCAGCCGTCCTTGATGACGGTCACGTCGACGTTCATGATGTCGCCCTTCTTCAGGGGCTTGTCATTGGGAATGCCGTGGCACACCACGTGGTTCACCGAGGTGCACAGCGACTTCGGGTACGGGACGCTGCTCGCGCCCATGTATCCCACCGTGGCCGAAGTGGTGCCCTGCTTGACCATGTACTCGGCGGCGAGCCGGTCGACATCGTTGGTCGTGATGCCGGGCTTGATGAGGGGCGTGAGGTAATCCAGCACCTCGGAAGCCAGGCGGCAGGCGACCCGCATGGCTTCGATGCCCGCAGCGTCTTTGTAGTTAATGCTCATCCCCGAATTATCCCATTCGGCAAGCTAAAATTCCCGGCTAACGCGGATGGCCCCAGTCAGCGGCCATCTGCCTCGATTCCTTGATTTCCAACGCGGCCCCCGAGGCCCCATCGACCGTGACGCAGCCCGCACCTCAAGCCCTTCCCGTCGTAACCATGTTCGAGGGCGGCAGCGCGCTCAGCGACTTCCGCGCACGCCAGTTGCTGCCGAAGCTCCAGGCCATCGAGCCGCGCATCGAGGGCATTTCAGCCCGTTTCGTGCACCTCGTGGTCACCGATGCGCCGCTGGATTCAGCCGGCCGCGAGCGCTTTGCGGCGTTGCTGACCTACGGCGAACCCTTCGAGGCACCGGCCAAGGCGGGCACCTCGGTGGTGGTCACGCCCCGCCTGGGCACGGTGTCGCCCTGGGCCTCCAAGGCCACCGACATTGCCCATAACTGCGGCTTGGCCTTGCGCCGGGTCGAGCGCGTTACCCAGTACCACCTGAAGCTCAAGGCCCCGCTGATCGGCAAGGCCCCCGTGATCGAAGGCGACACGCTGGCCGCCGTGGCCGGCCCGCTGCACGACCGCATGACCGAATCGGTGCTGGCCACCGTCGATCAGGCCGCAAGCCTGTTCAGCGAGCTGCCTGCCCAACCGATGGCACAGGTCGACGTGCTGGCCGGCGGCCGTACGGCGCTGGTGGCAGCCAACACCGGTTTCGGCCTGGCGCTGGCCGAGGACGAGATCGACTACCTGGTCGATGCCTTCACCCGCCTGGGCCGCAACCCCAGCGACGTCGAACTGATGATGTTCGCGCAGGCCAACAGCGAGCACTGCCGCCACAAGATCTTCAACGCCGACTTCACCATCGACGGCAAGGCGCAGCCGCAAAGCCTGTTCTCGATGATCCGCCACACCGAGAAGCAGAACCCGCAGCACACGGTGATCGCCTATGCGGACAACGCCTCGGTCATGGAAGGCGCGACCATCGAGCGCTTCATTCCCGCCACCGGTTCGCAGAGCTATCAAAAAGATAGCGCCCTGAGCCATGTGCTGATGAAGGTCGAGACCCACAACCACCCGACCGCCATTTCGCCGTTCCCGGGCGCTTCGACCGGCGCAGGCGGCGAGATTCGCGACGAAGGCGCCACCGGCCGTGGCTCCAAGCCCAAGGCCGGCCTGACCGGCTTCACCGTGTCCAAGCTCTGGCCTGAAGAGGGCCACTACGGCAAGCCCGAGCACATCGCCAGCCCGCTGCAGATCATGACCGAGGGCCCGCTGGGCGGCGCCGCGTTCAACAACGAGTTCGGCCGTCCCAACCTGCTGGGCTACTTCCGCGAATACGAGCAGACCGTGGCGAGCGACCTCGACACCGTGCAGCGCGGCTATCACAAGCCCATCATGATCGCGGGCGGCTTGGGGCAAATCGACGCCACGCAGACCAAGAAGATCCGCTTCCCGGCCGGCTCGCTGCTGATCCAGCTCGGCGGCCCCGGCATGCGCATCGGCATGGGCGGCAGTGCCGCCAGCTCGATGGCAACCGGCGCCAATGCGGCCGAGCTCGACTTCGACTCGGTGCAGCGTGGCAATCCCGAAATCGAGCGCCGTGCGCAAGAGGTCATCAATCACTGCTGGCAGCAGGGCGCGGCCAACCCGATCCTGGCGATCCACGACGTGGGCGCCGGCGGCCTGAGCAACGCCTTCCCCGAGCTGACCAACGACGCCGGCCGTGGCGCGCGCTTCGACCTGCGCGCCGTGCCGCTTGAAGAGTCGGGCATGGCGCCGAAGGAAATCTGGTGCAACGAAAGCCAGGAGCGCTACGTGCTGGCCATCGCGCCGGAATCGCTCGACCAGTTCAAGGCCTTCTGCGAGCGCGAGCGCTGCCCGTTCTCGGTGGTCGGCGTGGCAACCGAAGAACGCCAGCTGCTGGTGGCCGACGAGGGCGCACAGGTGCAGCCGGTCGACATGCCCATGGACGTGCTGCTCGGCAAGCCGCCGAAGATGCACCGCGACGTCAAGACAGTGGCCCGCAGCTTCAAGCCGCTCGACCTCACGGGCGTCGACCTGCAGAAGGCCGCCATCGACGTGCTCGCGAATCCGACCGTGGCTTCGAAGCGCTTTCTCATCACCATCGGCGACCGCACCGTTGGCGGCCTGAGCCACCGCGACCAGATGGTCGGCCCGTGGCAGGTGCCCGTGGCCGACTGCGCCGTGACGCTGGCCGACTACAAGGGCTTTGCCGGGGAAGCCATGAGCATGGGCGAGCGCACGCCGCTGGCCGCGCTCGACGCGCCGGCCTCGGGCCGCATGGCGGTGGCCGAGGCCATCACCAACCTGCTGGCCGCGCCTATCGAACTCTCGCGCGTCAAGCTGTCGGCCAACTGGATGGCCGCCTGTGGCGAGCCCGGCGAAGACGCCGCGCTGTACGAGACCGTCAAGGCCGTTGGCCTGGAGCTGTGCCCGGCGCTCGGCGTGTCGATTCCGGTCGGCAAGGATTCGCTATCGATGCGCACGCAATGGAAGGACGGCGCGGAGGCCAAGAAGGTCACCTCGCCCGTGAGCCTGATCGTCACCGCCTTCGCTTCGCTGGCCGACGTGCGCGGCACGCTCACGCCGCAGCTCGACGCCGAAGAAGCCGACACCACGCTGGTGCTGATCGACCTGGGCCAGGGCAAGCACCGCATGGCCGGCAGCATCCTCGCGCAGACGCTGGGCCAGAGCGGTGACACCGTGCCTGACCTCGACGACCCGGCGCAGCTCGTGGCGCTGGTCAATGCCGTGAACGCGCTGCGCGCCGACGGCAAGATCCTCGCGATGCACGACCGCAGCGACGGCGGCCTGTTCGCCACAGCCTGCGAAATGGCCTTTGCGGGCCACGTTGGCGTGGCGCTGAACGTCGACATGCTGGTCACCGAAGGCGACGGCATTTCCGACAGCCGGATGGAAACCGGCGACGCCAAGAACTGGGCACAGCAGGTCAGCGCGCGGCGCGAAGAACTCACGCTCAAGGCGCTGTTCAACGAAGAGCTGGGCATGGTGCTGCAGGTGCGCACCGCCGAGCGCAACGACGTCATGCAAGTGCTGCGCGCTCACGGCCTCAGCACGCACAGCCACTTCATCGGCAAGACGCGCCCCGCCAGCTCCGCCATGGATGCGGGCAAGGGCAAGGTCGAAGTCTGGCGCGATGCCAAGTCGGTGTTCAGCGCGAGCCTGCACGACCTGCAGCAGGTGTGGGACTCGGTCAGCTGGAAGATCGCCCGCGAGCGCGACAACCCAGCCTGTGCCGATGCCGAGCACGCCGCAGCCGGCGTGCCGAGCGATCCGGGTATGCATGTGTTCCTGCCGAATGCGCAGCCTGCCGCGCCGGCCATCCTGCAGTCGCGCCCCAAGGTCGCCATCCTGCGCGAGCAGGGCGTCAACTCGCACGTCGAGATGGCCTACGCCTTCACCGAAGCCGGCTTCGAAGCCTTCGACGTCCACATGACCGACCTGCAGACGGGCAGGGCGGACCTCGCCAACTTCAAGGGCGTGGTCGCCTGCGGCGGCTTCAGCTACGGCGACACACTGGGCGCTGGCATCGGCTGGGCGCGCAGCATCACCTTCAACCCGAAGCTGGCCGAGCAGTTCAAGACCTTCTTCGGCCGCACCGACACCTTCGGCCTGGGCGTGTGCAACGGCTGCCAGATGTTCGCCGAGCTGGCCGACATCATTCCCGGCGCCGAGGCCTGGCCGCGCTTCACCACCAACCAAAGCGAGCGTTTCGAGGCGCGCCTGTCGATGGTCGAAGTGCTCGAATCGCCGAGCATCTTCTTCGCGGGCATGGCCGGCAGCCGCCTGCCGATCGCGGTGGCACACGGCGAGGGCTATGCCAACTTCAAGCACCGTGGCGACGCCGCCAAGGCCATCGGCGCGATGCGCTTCGTGGACAACCACGGCCAGCCCACCGAGCAGTACCCGTTCAACCCCAACGGCAGCGCCAACGGCCTGACTTCGGTGACGACGCCTGATGGCCGCTTCACCGCGGTGATGCCGCACCCGGAACGCGTGTTCCGCAACATCCAGATGAGCTGGACCTCGGGCGACAGGAGCGAGCTGAGCCCGTGGATGCAGATCTGGCGCAACGCGCGCCGCTGGGTAGGCTGATCGACACAAACCCGCCACGCGGCGGGCAACAAAAAAGCGGCCCGCGGGCCGCTTTTTTCATGGGGCTGCAAGGCTCCGGTCTTACTCGACCTTGGCCTTGGCGCGCAGATCCTCTTGGTACTTCTGCAGGCGCTGCTGCTGCAGTTGCTGCGTGATCTGCGGCTTCACTTCTTCCAGCTTCGGCAGTTGGGCCTGGCGGATGTCGTCGACGCGGATGATGTGATAACCGAACTGGGTTTTGACCGGGGTGGGGGTGGTTTCGCCCTTCTTGAGCTTGATCATCGCTTCCGAGAACTCGGGCACGAAGCTCGCGGGGTTGGCCCAGTCGAGGTCGCCGCCGTTGGCGCCCGAACCCGGGTCCTTGCTCTGCTTCTTGGCGATGTCTTCGAACTTGGCGCCCTTCTTCAGGTCGGCCATGATCTTCTTGGCCTGGTCTTCGGTCTCGACCAGGATGTGGCGGGCCTTGTATTCCTTGCCGCCATTGGCCGCCACGAACTTGTCGTACTCGGCCTTTACGTCGGCGTCCGAGACCGGGTTGGTCTTGCGGTAGTTCTCGAACAGTGCGCGGATCAGGATGGCCTGGCGGGCGAGTTCGAGCTGGTTCTTGTAGTCGTCGCTGGCGTCCAGGCCCTGCTTTTGCGCTTCCTGCATGAACACTTCGCGCGCCACGATTTCCTCGCGCAGCTGGCTCTGCATTTCAGGCGTCACCGGGCGGCCTGCGGCTGCCAGTTGCTGGGCCAGAACGTCCATGCGGGCCTTGGGCACCGGCTTGCCGTTCACGATGGCTGCGTTCTGCGCCAGAGCCGCCATGGACGTGGCACCGAGCAGCACTGCGGCCGCGACGGCCTGCAAGATTTGTTTTTTCATGGAATGAATATCGAGCTGGAAAGGAAATGCGCGTGTAGGAAAAGGCGCGGGAAAGAAAGCAGGGATAGGGAGGAAAAGAAGGGGGCAACGGCCGGTGCAAACGCGGCGTGCGATCCGGTGGACGACTCAGAGCACCTCGATGGCGATGGCGTGCAGACCCTGTGCGATAAAAACCTGGAGGGCATCATACACAAGCCGATGTCGCGCCACGCGGGGCTTCCCTTCGAACAGAGGGGAGGCGATGCGCACGCGGAAATGGGTCCCGCGGCCCTCCGCGTTGGCGCCCGAATGGCCTGCGTGGGCGGCGCTCTCGTCGATCACTTCGAGCTGTGTGGGGCTAAGCGCCTCGCGCAGCGCGGCTTCGATGTCGGCGGCTGTGGGCAGCAGTGTGGTGCTCGTCGTCATGCCGTCGGCTTGTCTTCGTTCTTCAGGTGCGGCGCGATGTACAGACCCTGCGCCACCAGGAAGACGATGGGGAACACATAGCCCCAGAGCTTGAAGTTGACCCAGGCCTCGGTCGTGAAGTACGCCGCCACGTAGCCGTTGATGATGGCCATGAACAGGCAGTAACCGATCCACGCCACATTGAGCCGGCCCCAGATGCGGTCGGGCAGCTCGAGTTGCGAGCCCAGCAGCATCTTCAAAAAGTTTTTCTTCAGCGCCCAGAGCGCCACGGCCAGTGCAATGGCCATTGCGCCGTACAGCACCGTCGGCTTCCACTTGATGAAGCGGTCGTCGTGCAGAGCCAGCGTGAGCGTGCCGAACAGCAGGATCAGCACCAGCGTGGCTTTCTGCATGGCCTGCAGCTTGCGCTCGGTGGCGTAGATGATCGCCATCTGCACGACAGTGGCGGCCATCAGCACGCCGGTGGCGGTGTAGATGTCGCCGAGCTTGTAGGCGCCGAAGAACAGCAGGATCGGGAAGAAGTCGAGGAGCAGTTTCATTTTTTCTGGAAGTCGAGCGACGCCGAGTTCATGCAGTAGCGCAGGCCGGTTTCGGTGGGTCCGTCGGGGAACACGTGGCCCAGGTGGGCGCCGCAATTGGCGCAGACGTTCTCGGTGCGCACCATGCCGTGCGAGCGGTCGACGATGTTGCGGATGGCACCGGGTACGGCTTCTTCCGAGAAGCTGGGCCAGCCGCAGCCCGCGTCGAACTTGGTCGTCGACTCGAACAGCTTGGCGCCGCAGCACACGCAGTGATACGTGCCGTCGTCCCAGTGCGCTTCGTACTTGCCGGTGAAGGGGCGTTCGGTGGCCGCGTGGCGCGTTACCTCGAAGGCAGCGGGCTCGGCGCCTTTTTCAGCGAGCAGGGCTTTCCATTCGGCGTCGGTTTTCTGTACGGGAGTGGTCATGATGAGCAGCTGATTTCGATCGTGGAGGCCCAGTCGGGCGGGAAGCCGGCCAGTGCGTCGGCGTCGGGATGTTCTTCAAATGGGGACTGGAGCACAGCCAGCAAGGTTGCCACAGCCGAGTGGTCCTTTTGCTGACTTGCTTCGATGGCTTGCTGTCCCAGGTGGTTCCGCAGCACGAATCCGGGATTCGATTTGAGCATCAGATCGGCGGCTTGCACGCGCCCAGTGGGCGTATGGCGCTCCGAAAACGCTAGCGCCCATGCATCGAAACCCTCGCGGTCCAGGAACAGGTCGCGCACCGGCTCGACGTTGCCGTCGGCCATGTAGTTCGAGAGCCGTCGCCAGAAGATCGTGTAGTCGACCTTGCCCGCGGCCAGCAGCTTGAGCACACCCTCGATGAGCGCGCGGTCGCCTTCGGCCGCCTCGGCAAGGCCCAGCTTGGCGCGCATGCGGCCTTCGAACTCGTTCGGGAACACCGTCTTGTAAGACTCAAGCGCGGCCACCGCCACTTCCTGGTCGCCGATCAGCGGCAGCAGCGCCTGCGCCAGGCAGAACAGGTTCCAGTAGGCGACGTTGGGCTGCTGGTTGAAGGCGTAGCGCCCGTTGGTGTCGCTGTGGTTGCAGATGTGGCGCGGATCGAAGCCGTCGAGGAACTGGAACGGCCCGTAGTCGATGGTGAGCCCGAGGATGCTCATGTTGTCGGTGTTCATCACCCCGTGGCAGAAGCCCACGGCCTGCCATCGGGCGAGCAGGGCGGCGGTGCGCTCGCTCACGGCTTCGAGCAAGGCTGCGTACGCGTTGCCGTTGAAGCGGTCGGTGGTGCGGCACGCCGGGTAGTAGCGGTCGATGACGTAGTCGGCCAGCGCGCGCAACTCGTCTTCACGCTGGTTGGCCGCGAAGTGCTCGAAGTGGCCGAATCGGATGAAGCTGGGCGCCACGCGGGTCACGACGGCCGAGCTTTCGGGCTCCTCGCGGTACACGCGGGCGTCGGAGCCGGTCACGCAGAGTGCGCGGGTGGTCGGGATGCCGAGGCCGTGCATGGCCTCGCTGCAGAGAAACTCGCGGATGCTGGAGCGCAGCACCGCGCGGCCGTCGCCGCCGCGCGAGTAAGGCGTGCGGCCCGCGCCCTTCAATTGCACTTCGAGCCCGCTTTCGGTCTCGCCGATCATGATGGCGCGCCCGTCGCCCAGCTGGCCGGCCCACACGCCGAACTGATGGCCGCTGTACACCGTGGCGAAGGGGCGTGTGCCGGCGATGGGCAGGCTGCCGGTCAGGGCAGACAGCGTGGCGTCCGACGAATGCCAATCAGGCGGCAGGCCCAGCTCGCGGGCGACGGCTTCGCTGCGGCCCACCCAGTACGGATCGGGCAGCGGCGTCGGCCGCAATTCGGTGAGAAACGCAGGGCCAAGGGTGGCGAAACCGGGTTTCCAGCGCAGCCCAAGGTCCGCGACCTCGGTATCTTCAGCAAGCAAGCTCATGGGCGGATTGTCCGGCAGAGCGCGTAACCCCTTGCCAAGCGGGCCATCGGGGCCCCTGCACGTGACCTTGGGGGCTCAGGCGGCCAGCGGCGCGGGGCTGTCCCAGATGCGAGCCCGGTACTGCGCCGGCGGTACGCCGAACCAGCGCTTGCAGGCGCGAAAGAAGTTGCTGGTGTCTACGAAGCCCAGCATGTCAGCCACGTCGGTCAGCGTGTGGCGGTCTTCCGCCAAGTACTGCTGCGCGAGCTCTCGGCGGGTGCGGTCTAGCAAACCCTGGAACGACACAGACTCTTCCTGCAGCCGCCGCTGCAGGGTGCGCTCGGCCAGTCCCAGGCCCGAGGCCACGTCCTGGCGGCGCGGCTCGCCGTGCTGGAGCCGGCGTGCGATTTCGGCGCACACCAGGCTGCTGGTGGTGGTCTGGCCCAGCAGGTTCAGTTGATCGTCGAGCAGGTGCTCCTGCATCTCGCCGAGCACCGGGTGGAAGGTGGGCAGCGGCATCGTCATATCGGCCGTCGACAGCAGCAGCCGGTTGGCGACGGCGTTGAAGCGCACTTCGCAGCCGAAGGCCTCGCGGTGCAGCCGGTCGTTGGCCGGCGCGGGGTACACGAACTCCATGGCCAGCGGCTGCAGCTCGCGCCGCGTGAGCCACTGGCACTGCATGAACACGGTCAGCAGGGCGTATTCGACGCGCTGGCGCGGAATCGGCAGGCTGCCGCCGGTGTGCTCCATCACCATCCAGCAGCCGCGCGGCTCGGGGTGCATCGAGAAGGCGGTCGCGTCCGAGATCACCGCCATGTAGCGCGTCAGCCGTGTGAGCGCAGCGCCCAGGTCTGGGCTGCAGGCCATGGCGTGACCGACCGTGCCCAGCTTGCTGTGCGTGGCGGCCAGGTCGCGGTGCAGGCCCAGCGTGGGCTTGCCGGCGCGCGCCACCGCGAGCTGCCAAAGCACCGAGATCTCGTCGACCGGGATGCGCGTGTTCTGGCGGTGCAGCGAATCGGGGTCGAAGCCGGCATCGCGCAACAGCGAAGGCACGTCCAGCCCCTCGGCCTCGAACATCGACAGCACGCCCTCTAGCCACGCGGCCGAGCTGGTGCGCAGCTCCGGCTGCGGCATGCCGCCGGCCCGTCGCTGCGGCCCGCGTTGGCGGTGCGACAGGGAGGCTCCTGAAGTCATTCGTTTGGCTTCCTTGCGATAGCGGTGAAAACGACGCCGGTTTCTAGAATTTTTTGCGTGCTCGGCGGCCCGGAGTATGGGTGCCGCGCACCAGGCCAGGAATTCCGATTAACCCGGTGTGGAGACAAAAACATGAAGACAGAGACAACGGCACAAAACCAGGGTGCAGCAAGAAAAACGGCGGTGGGCAAGGCCATCGCCACCATGGCGGCAGCGGCGGCCCTTGCGGCTCTCTCGGCCTGCGGAGGCGGTTCATCCGGTTCGTCCGGCTTCACCTTCCTGCCGAGTGCGCCCCCACCGGCGCCAGCGCCCCCGGCTCCGCCTCCAGCCGACGGCCCGATGGTGCGCCAGACCACGGCCGGCAAGATCGAAGGCGTGGACGACGGCGCCAGCTCGGGCACCTACTACTGGAAGGGCGTCCCGTTCGCCCAGCCGCCCGTGGGCGCGCTGCGCTGGCGCGCACCGGTCGCACTCGAAGCCTGGAGCGGCATTCGTCCGGCCACCAAGTTCGGCAACGCCTGCTTGCAGATCGGCCGCATCTTCAGCCCCGGCCTCAACAACACATACGACGCCACCATCGGCGCCAACCTCGGCAAGCCGGTCGGCAGCGAAGACTGCCTGTTCGTCAACATCTGGCGCCCGGCGACGGACGAGAAGAACCTGCCGGTGCTGCTGTTCGTGCATGGCGGCAGCAATATCTCGGGCTACACAGCCGACCCGCTGTACGACGGCGCCAAGCTGGCGAAGACCGCCAACGCGGTGGTCATCACCGCCAGCTATCGGCTCGGCATCCTGGGCTTTCTCAACATGCCGCAGCTGAAGCCGGGCGGCACCGCGGGAGACGACTCCGGCAACTTCGCGCTGCTCGACAACATGGCGGCGCTACGGTTCATCCAGAACAACGTTGCCAACTTCGGCGGCGATCCGGGCAACGTCACGCTGTCGGGCGAGTCGGCCGGCGCCACCAACCTGCTGTCGGTCATGACCTCGCCGATGGCCAAGGGCCTGTTCCACAAGGCCTTCGAGATGAGCGGCGGCATTTCGCTCGCGAGCAACCTGCCGTCCGGTACGCTGCCTTCGCTGTCGCCGGCCTCGACCTCGCTCGCGCAGGGCGCGGCCATCCTGGAGAAGCTGCTCGTTGCAGACGGCACTGCCGCCGATGCGACCGCAGCCAAGGCCTACATCGCCACCCGCACGCCGGCCCAGATCGCCGAGTACCTGCGCGCGCAGGACGGCGGCAGGATGCTGGGCACCGTGGTCGCCGCAGGGCTGGGCTCGGTTGGGCCCATTCCAGATGGCACCGTGATCCCGACCGACCCCATCGGCGCCATCGCGGCCGACCAGTACGTGAAGGTGCCCATGCTTGCCGGCAACACGCGCGACGAGGGCAAGCTCTTTGCCTCGCTGCTGGGGACCATCGGCTTTCCGACCTCGGGCTGGATCGTCAACGACGCCCAGCGCTTCTCGCTGATGTTCAACTTCGACCCCGATGCCGCACCCACGCTCACCGTGAACGACATCATCGACCCGTTCTACCTTCCGGTAGACAAGCCCGGCACCGGCTACAACGCAGCCACCGCGCTCGTCACGAAGGGGCTGTTCGAGGCCAACCGCAGCAACCTGCTCGACACGATGAAGACGCGCCAGTCGAACATCTGGCACTACCGTCTCGACTGGTCGCAGGAAGCGGCGCCGTGGAATGACGTGTATGGCGCCTCGCATGCCTTCGACCTGCCGTTTGTGTTCGGCAATTTCGGTCCCTCGGTGCTGTCGAACGTCATGGGCGGCAAGGCCAACGAGAAGGGACGGCTGGCGCTGTCGAACGCCGTCATGGCCAGCATCGGCGCCTTCATGCGCAAGGGAGATCCGAACACGCCCGAACTTGGTGCGACCTGGGCGCCGTGGCCCGCGCAATTGCTGCTCGACGCCACGCCGCTGGCGGCCAAGATCACGCCGGTGCAATGAGCCGCTTCGTTCAATCGTGCAGTGCGGGTTTGTGTCATTGTGGAAGTGGCCGAAGCTTGCGTGAATCCGTTGTCCGCAGGTTTTCATGAAGTCATTTCACATAGGAGTTCGTAGATGCTGGGTTTGATGCAAGACCAACCGCTTTTGATCTCGTCGCTGATCGAGTTCGTCGAGCGCCACAACGGCGACGGCGAGATCGTCTCGCGCCGTGTCGAAGGCGACATCCACCGCTGCACATGGAGCGACATCGCATCGCGCGCCAGGCAGGTGGCCAACGCACTGGACGGCGAGCAGTTGCTGTTCAGCGACCGCATCGCCACCCTGGCCTGGAACGGCTATCGCCACCTGGAGCTGTACTACGGTGCGAGCGGCAGCGGCCGCGTGCTGCACACCATCAACCCGCGCCTGCACCCCGACCAGATCGCGTGGATCGCCAACCATGCCGAAGACCAGATCCTGTGCTTCGACCTCACGTTCCTGCCGCTGGTGCAGGCCGTGCATGCGCGGTGTCCCACGATCCGGAAATGGGTTGCACTGTGTGATGCGGACAAGCTCCCCGCCGACAGCGGCGTGCCCAACCTCGTGAGCTACGAAAGCTGGATGGGCGCGCAGTCCACCGACTACGAGTGGCCCAGCTTCGACGAGAACTCCGCCTCGAGCATGTGCTACACGAGCGGCACCACGGGCAACCCGAAGGCCGCGCTCTACAGCCACCGCTCGACCATGCTGCATGCCTACGCCGCGGCCTTGCCCGACGTCATGCGCCTGTCGGCGCGCGACTCGGTGCTGCCGGTGGTGCCGATGTTCCACGTCAACGCCTGGGGCATTCCGTACTCGGCGGCGCTGGTGGGCTGCAAGCTCGTGTTCCCCGGCCCGGCGCTGGACGGCAAGTCGGTGTTCGAGCTGATCGAAGGCGAGGGCGTGACCTTCGCGGCGGGCGTGCCCACCGTGTGGCAGATGATGCTCGGCCACATGCAGGCGAACGGGCTGAAGTTCAGCAAGCTCAACCGCACCGTCATCGGCGGTTCGGCCTGCCCGCCGGCCATGATCAAGGCGTTCCAGGAGAACTACAACGTCGAAGTGCTGCACGCCTGGGGCATGACCGAGATGAGCCCGCTGGGCACGCTGTGCACGCTGAAGAACAAGCACCTGTCGCTGCCGGCCGATGCGCAGCTGCAGATCCGCATGAAGCAGGGCCGCGCCATCTTCGGCGTCGACATGAAGATCATCGACGGCGACGGCAAGGAACTGCCGTGGGACGGCAAGGCCTATGGCGACCTGCTGGTCAAGGGCCCGTGGATCGTCAAGGAATACTTCAAGGGCGAGGGCGGCAATCCGCTGATTCCCGACGAGCAGAACCGCGGCTGGTTCCCCACCGGCGACGTGGCCACCATCGACGCCGAGGGCTATCTGCAGATCACCGACCGCAGCAAGGACGTGATCAAGTCAGGCGGCGAGTGGATCAGCTCCATCGAGATCGAGAACATCGCCGTCGCGCACCCGGCCGTGGCCATGGCTGCCTGCATTGGCGTGTTCCATCCGAAGTGGGACGAGCGGCCGATCATCGCGGTCGTGAAGAAGCCCGGCGCCGAAGTCACGCGCGAAGAGCTGCTGAAGTTCTACGAAGGCAAGACCGCCAAGTGGCAGATCCCGGACGACGTGGTGTTCGTCGAGGCGATTCCGATCGGCGCCACCGGAAAGATCCTCAAGACCAAGCTGCGCGAGCTGCTGAAGGACTACAAGCTGCCGACCCTCTGAAGACAAGGACACGAGCCAAGCCCACCCGCACTGTCACCTACGCGATAGGAAAGCCGCCCCGGCGGCCTTCCTTCCGGGCATTCCCTGTGCGGCGAAGAAAAGGGCGCTTGTACGCTGGCATTCCGCCTTTCACACTGGAGACTCTTCATGCAATTTGCTATCAAGTCAGTAGCTGCCTGTGCAATGTTGGTGAGCGCTGCCGCCGCATTCGCTCAGAAGGGTGAGACCGTCAAGATCGCCTGGCTCGACCCACTGTCGGGCCTCATGGCCGCGGTTGGCACCAACCAGCTCAAGACCACGCAATTCCTTGCTGAAGAGTTCAACAAGAAGAACCAGTCGGGCGTGAAGTTCGAGATCATCGCGCTCGACAACAAGCTCAGCCCGCAAGAGACCACCGCCGCGCTGCGTTCTGCGCAAGACCAGGGCGCGCGCTACATCATGCAGGGCAACGGCTCCGGCCCCGCGCTAGCCATCATCGACGCTGTCGAGAAGAACAACGCGCGCAATCCGGGCAAGGAGCTGCTGTACATGAACTACGCGGCGGTCGACCCCGACCTGACCAACAGCAAGTGCAGCTACTGGCACTTCCGGCTGGACGCCGACACCTCCATGAAGATGGAGGCGCTGACCACCTGGATGAAGGACCAGCCCGACATCAAGAAGGTCTACATCCTCGGCCAGAACTACGCCCACGGCGTGCAGGTGTCGAAGTTCGCCAAGGAAGACCTGAAGGTGAAGCGCCCCGACATCCAGATCGTGGGCGACGACCTGCATCCGCTCGCGCAGGTGCGCGACTTCTCTCCGTACATCGCAAAGATCAAGGCTTCGGGCGCCGACACCGTCATCACCGGCAACTGGGGCTCCGACCTGTCGCTGCTCATCAAGGCGGCCAACGACTCGGGCCTGAACGTCAAGTTCCTGACCTACTACGCGCCGGGTGCGGGCACGCCCACGGCCATGGGCGCCACTTCCGACGGCAAGGTCTACACCGTCGCCTACGCCCACTACAACATGGGTGGAGAAATCCAGCAGCTGCTCGCCGGCTACAAGAAGCGCATGAACGACGACCTCACGCAGTCGTCGATCTATCACGTGTTCGCACTGCTCGACGCCGCCTTCGCCAAGACCAAGTCGACCGACCCGGTCAAGGTGGCCGCGGCGCTGGAGGGCATGAAGATCAAGAGCTTCAACGGCGAGGTCGAGATGCGCAAGGCCGACCACCAGCTGCAGCAGGGCCTGTACATCTCGCGCTGGGAAAAGGCCAGCGCCAAGTACCCCTACGACGCGGAGAACACCGGCTACACGAACGTTCCCGTGAAGTACTACGAATCGTACGTGGCGAGCACGCCCACGTCGTGCCAGATGAAGCGCCCCTAGGCGTCTTTGTGAACGCGTTTCCTACCCATTGGTAGCAGCTGTCTACCAACGGGTAGCAAATTGGAGAAACGCGGTGTCGCATGCGCGATAGAAACGGGCCTTTGCAGCACCCCTCTTACGGGCATTCCCTGAGGGGAGGGGCTGCAAACGCTTGTACTCTCGTGCGGCGTTTTGAATCGGTTTGACCAGGAGATATAGATTGAAGTTCGCTCTGAAAATCGCTACCGCGGCCGTCATCGCGGCAACCGCCACCGGCGCCCTTGCCCAGAAGGGTGAAACCGTCAAGATCGCATGGCTCGACCCGTTGTCGGGCCTCATGGCCGCGGTCGGGACGAACCAGCTCAAGACCTTCCAGTTCTTTGCCGAAGAGTTCAACAAGAAGAATGCGGCAGGCGTGAAGTTCGAGATCATCGGCATCGACAACAAGCTCAGCCCGCAAGAGACCACCAGCGCACTGCGTTCGGCCCTCGACCAGGGCGCGCGCTACATCGTGCAGGGCAACGGCTCCGGCCCTGCGCTGGCCATCATCGACGCGCTCGAGAAGAACAACGCGCGCAATCCCGGCAAGGAAGCGCTGTACCTGAACTACGCCGCCGTCGACCCCGACCTGACCAACAGCAAGTGCAGCTACTGGCAGTACCGCTTCGACGCCGACACGTCGATGAAGATGGAAGCGCTGACCACCTACATGAAGGACCAGCCGGAAATCAAGAAGGTCTACCTGCTCAACCAGAACTACGCGCACGGCCAGCAGGTCTCCAAGTTCGCCAAGGAAAACCTCAAGAACAAGCGCCCCGACGTGCAGATCGTCGGCGACGACCTGCATCCGCTGGCCCAGGTGCGCGACTTCGCGCCGTACATCGCCAAGATCAAGGCCTCGGGCGCCGACACCGTCATCACCGGCAACTGGGGCTCCGACCTCGCGCTGCTGATCAAGTCGGCCAACGACTCGGGCCTGAACGTCAAGTTCTACACCTACTACGCCGTGACCAGCGGCACGCCGACCGCCATGGGCGCAGCGTCCGACGGCAAGGTGTACCAGGTCGGCTATGCCCACTACAACATGGGCGGCGACATGCAGAAGTACGCCGAAGAGTTCAAGAAGAAGTTCAACGACGACCTCTACACCACCGACGTCTACACCGTGTTCCAGGCGCTGACCGAAGCCTTCGTGAAGACCAAGTCGACCGACCCCGTCAAGGTGGCCGCCGCCATGGAAGGCATGAAGTTCAAGAGCTTCAACGGCGAGATCGAACTGCGCAAGACCGACCACCAGGCACAGCAGGGCCTGTACATCGCCAAGTGGGAGAAGGCCAGCGCCAAGTACCCGTACAGCCCGGAGAACACCGGCTACACGCTGGCCCCGGTGAAGTACTACGACGCCTACGTGGCCAGCACGCCCACCTCCTGCCAGATGAAGCGGCCCGGCGGCGCCTCCTGATCGCTGTCTGATCGCCACCTGACAGGTCGAGGCCCGACTTCAACACTCGGGCCTTTTTCTTTTTTACCTGACACGAAAGACCGATGAACGTCGAATTCTTCGTCATCTCGCTGCTCAACGGCGTGAGCTACGGCTTGCTGTTGTTCATGCTGAGCTCTGGCCTCACGCTGATCTTCAGCATGATGGGCGTGCTCAATTTCGCGCACGCCAGCTTCTACATGCTGGGCGCCTATTTCGCCTACACGCTGTCGGGCGTCGTCGGTTTCTGGCCGGCGCTCTTCATCGCGCCGCTCTTGGTGTTCGCGCTGGGCGCGGCCTTCGAGCGCTACTGCCTGCGCCGGGTCCACAAGTTCGGCCACGTGCCCGAGCTGCTGGTGACCTTCGGTCTTTCGTACCTGATCCTCGAACTCGTGCAACTGGTGTGGGGCCGCTCCACGGTGCCGTACGGCCTGCCGTCGGCGCTGCAGGGCCCGCTCTTCTCGCTCTACGGCACGCAGTTTCCCAAGTCGCGCTCGTTCATCATGCTGGTGGCGGTGCTGATGCTGGTGTCGGTGTGGCTGCTGCTCACGCGCACGCGCATCGGCCTGGTCATCCAGGCGGCGCTGAAGCACCCCGACATGGTCGAGGCGCTGGGCCACAACGTGCCGCGCGTGTTCATGCTGGTGTTCGGCGGCGGCGCCGCGCTGGCGGGCCTCGCGGGCGTGGTCGGCGGCAACACCTACGTCACCGAGCCGGCCATGGCGGGTTCGGTCGGCTCCATCATCTTCGTGGTGGTGGTGGTCGGCGGCATGGGCTCGCTGGCAGGCGCCTTCCTGGCCTCGCTGATCATCGGCGTGGTGCAGACCTTCGCCGTGGCCATGGACCAATCGCTTGCCACCGGCCTGCAGGCGCTCGGCGTGGCGGTGAGCGACCAGACCTTCGGCTATGAGCTGCTGAAGCTCACGATCTCGCAGGTGGCACCGATCCTGCCGTACCTGTTCCTGGTGCTGATCCTCATCTTCAGGCCCAAGGGTCTTCTCGGAACGCGGGAGGACTGACGCCATGAACACTGCAACCACCACAACCACGCCAGCCGCTTCGGCCACCAAGGCGCCGACGCAGTACTACCGCTTCAAGCCGCTGAACATCGGCCGCATCCTGATCTGGTCTTTCTTCGCGCTGCTGCTGATCGTGGCGCCGATGATCTTCACCAGCAGCCTGGCTCTCACCATGCTGTCGCAGATCGGCTACCTCATCATCATCTGCCTGAGCTACAACATGCTGCTGGGGCAGGGCGGCATGCTCAGCTTCGGGCATGCGGTGTACGTGGGCCTGGGCTCGTTCATCGCCATCCACGCGATGAACCTGGCCAGCGCCGGCAAGCTGCCGATTCCGCTGGTGCTCATCCCGCTCGTGGGTGGCCTGGGCGGCATGTTCTTCGCCGTGGTGTTCGGCTACGTGTCGACCAAGAAGTCGGGCACCACCTTCGCGATGATCACGCTCGGCCTCGGCGAGCTTGTTGCCGCCATGGCGCTGATGTTCCCGAGCTTCTTCGGCGGCGAGGGCGGCATCACCACCAACCGCGTGTACGGCGCCTCGGTCTTCGGCATCAACTTCGGGCCGCAGAACCAGGTGTATTACCTGATCGCCGTGTACTGCTTCATCTGCACCGGGCTGATGTTCGCCTTCACCGGCACGCCCCTCGGGCGCATGCTGAACGCGGTGCGCGACAACCCGGAGCGCGTGGAGTTCATCGGCTACAACACGCAGCGCGTGCGCTACTACGCCTTCATCATCGCGGGCTTCTTCGCGGGCATCGGCGGCGGGCTGGCGGCCATCAACTTCGAGATCGTGAACGCGGCCGACAGCCTGAACGGGCTGCGCTCGGGCAGCTACCTGCTGTTCACCTTCCTGGGCGGCGCGACCTTCTTCTTCGGGCCGATCATCGGCGCGGCGTTGCTGGTGTTCGCGCTGGTGCTGCTGTCCGAGCTCAGCAAGGCCTGGCTGCTGTACGTGGGCCTGGTGTTCCTGTTGATGGTGATGTTCGCGCCCGGCGGCGTGGCCAGCCTGATCATGATGAACGTGCGCGTGGCGCTGTTCGGCAAGATCAAGCGCTTCTACGCACTCTACGTAGGCCTCTTCATCGGTGCGGCCATCATGCTCGCGGGCGCTGCCGCCATCGTCGAGATGATCTATCACATGCAGCTGAATGCAGCGCTCGGGCCCGTGGTGCCGCTCGCGGGCCTGCAGCTCGATACCTCATCGGCCACTAGCTGGATCGTTGCGGTGGCGCTGCTGGCGGTGGGCCTGGGCGTGTTCGAGGTGGTGCGCCGTCGCTTCGCGAAGGTCTGGGGCCATGCACAGGAAGAAATCGAAGCCGAGATCAAGCGGCGGGAGACGGCATGACCTATTCACTTGAACTCAAGAACCTGCGCAAGAGCTTCGGCAAGACCGACATCATCCGCGGCGTCGATCTGGCCGTGACGGCTGGCGAGCGCATCGCCATCATCGGGCCGAACGGCGCGGGCAAGTCCACGCTGTTCAACCTGATCAGCGGGCGGCTCACGCCCACCAGCGGCGAGGTGCTGCTCAACGGCCAGCGCATCGACGGCATGAAGCCGTACGAGATCAACCGCATGGGCCTGTCGCGCAGCTTCCAGATCACCAACATCTTCCCGAAGCTCACCGTCTTCGAGAACCTGCGCTGCGGCGTGCTGTGGAGCCTGGGCTACAAGTACACCTTCCTGCGCTTTCTCTCGAACCTCGACGACGCCAACGAGCGCACCGAAGAGCTCATCAAGCAGATCGGCCTGGAGAAGAAGCGCGACGTGCATGCGGTGAACCTCACCTACGCCGAGCAGCGCGCGCTGGAAATCGGCGTGACCATCGCGGGCGGCGCCAGCGTCATCCTGCTGGACGAGCCCACGGCGGGCATGAGCAAGACCGAAACCTCGCACTTCATCTCGCTCATCAAGCACGTCACGATCGGCAAGACACTGCTGACGGTGGAGCACGACATGGGCGTGGTCTTCGGGCTGGCCGACAAGATCGCGGTGGTGGTGTATGGCGAAGTCATTGCCTTCGACACGCCTGCTGCCGTTCGCGCGAATGCGCGCGTGCAGGAGGCCTACCTCGGCTCGTCGGTCGCGGATGCACAAGGGGCGGGACACTGACATGCTGAAGCTCAAAGACATCCACGCCTACTACGGCAAGAGCCATGTGCTGCACGGCGTTTCGTTCGACGTGAACCCCGGCGAAATCGTCGCGCTGCTGGGCCGCAACGGCTCCGGCCGCTCGACCACGGCCAAGGCCATCATGGGCCTGGTGCATGCCGAGGGCGGCCTGCACTGGAAGGGGCAGGACATCCTGCGCCGCAAGGCCTACGAGATCGCGCATTTCGGCATTGGCTACGTGCCAGAGAACCGCGACATCTTCCCCAAGCTCACGGTGCACCAGAACCTGCTGCTGGGGCAGAAGGGCTCGGGCAAGGGCAGCCGCTGGTCGTTCGACGACATGTACGGCATGTTCCCGCGCCTGAAGGAGCGGCAGCACACCGAAGCGGGCGTGCTCTCGGGCGGCGAGCAGCAGATGCTCACGCTGTGCCGCACGCTGATGGGCGACCCCGACCTCATCATCATCGACGAGCCCACCGAAGGCCTCGCGCCCAAGATCGTCGAGCTGGTGGGGCAGTACCTGCGCACGCTGAAGGACAAGGGCATCTCGGTGCTGCTGATCGAGCAGAAGCTCACCATCGCGATGCAGATTTCAGACCGCGCGCTCGTCATGGGCCACGGCAGCATCGTGTTCGACGGCACGCCGGACAGCCTCCGCGCCGACGCCACCACTCGCAAAGAGTGGTTGGAGGTTTGATACCCCCAGGGGATTCGGGCCACGCCCCGGATCCCCTTGTCTCTCCAGCGACTGCGTGCCATTGTTGGGCCACGCGAAACGCCTAGAATCCCCCGAAAAAGAACACTCGTGCTTTTTCTTCTTTTTCTTCACACACCAAGGAACGCAGCATGACGGCTGAATACAAAGTGCTCGGCGATATCGCCGTGATCACACTGACCAACCCTCCGGTCAACGGTCTCGGCTTCTCGACACGCATCGGCATCACCGATGGCCTGTCGAAGGCCAATGCCGACGACGCCGTCAAGGCCATCGTCATCACCGGCGCCGGCAAGGCTTTCTCGGGCGGCGCGGACATCAAGGAGTTCGGCACGCCCAAGGCGCTGCAAGAGCCCAACCTGCTGAGCGTGATCCTCGCGCTCGAAGCCTCTCCCAAGCCCATCGTCGCTGCCATTCACTCGGTATGCATGGGCGGCGGCCTCGAACTGGCCCTGGGCTGCCACTACCGCGTGGCTGCCCCCGGCACCAGCGTGGCACTGCCTGAAGTCAAGCTGGGCCTGCTGCCCGGCGCCGGCGGCACGCAGCGCCTGCCGCGCGTGCTCGGCGTGGAAACCGCCCTGAACATGATCGTCAGCGGCGAGCCCGTGAAGAGCGAACTGCTCGCGAGCCTGCCCGGCCAGAAGCTGTTCGACAAGCTCGCCGCCTCGGCCGAATCGGTGTTCGAAGAAGCCGTGGCCTTCGCCAAGAGCGTGGCCGGCAAGACCGGTGAAGCGCTGCCGCTGGTGCGCAACCTGCCGTGCAAGCACCCACAGGGCGACGCCTACTTCCAGTTCGCCAAGAACATGGTCGGCGGCATGTCGAAGAACTACCCGGCGCCGCTGAAGTGCGTCGACGCCGTGCAGGCCGCGACGAAACTGAAGTTCGACGAAGGCATGGCCGAAGAACGCCGCCTCTTCACGGCGCTGATGTTCACGCCCGAATCGCTGGCCCTGCGCCACCTGTTCATGGCCGAGCGCGCCGCGAGCAAGATTCCCGACGTGCCCGAAGACACGCCCAAGCGCGAGATCAAGGCCGTTGGCGTGATCGGCGCCGGCACCATGGGCGGCGGCATCTCGATGAACTTCCTGAACGCGGGCATCCCCGTCAAGATCCTCGAGATGAAGCAGGAAGCGCTCGACCGCGGCGTTGCCACCATCAAGAAGAACTACGAAGCCCAGGTCAAGAAGGGCAAGCTCAAGCAGGACAAGTACGAGCAGCGCATGGCGCTCCTGAGCACCACGCTGAGCTACGACGACCTGAAGGACGCCGACCTCATCATCGAAGCCGTGTTCGAAGAAATCGGCGTCAAGGAAAAGGTCTTCAAGGAACTCGACCGCGTCGCCAAGAAGGGCGCGATCCTGGCCTCGAACACCTCGACGCTCGACGTCGACAAGATCGCATCGTTCACCGACCGTCCGCAGGACGTGGTCGGCATGCACTTCTTCAGCCCCGCCAACGTGATGAAGCTGCTCGAAGTGGTGCGCGGCAAGGCCACCGCCAAGGACGTGCTCGCCACGGTCATGGACATCGGCAAGAAGATCAAGAAGACCTCGGTGGTCTCGGGCGTGTGCGACGGCTTCATCGGCAACCGCATGATCGAGCAGTACTCGCGCCAGGCCGGCTTCCTGCTGGACGAAGGCGCCACGCCGCAGCAGGTCGACAAGGCCGTCGAGAAGTTCGGCTTTGCCATGGGCCCGTTCCGCATGGGCGACCTGGCCGGCAACGACATCGGCTGGGCCATTCGCAAGCGCCGCGCCACCGAGCGCGCCGACATGAAGTACAGCCGCACGGCCGACAAGCTCTGCGAACTGGGCCGCTTCGGCCAGAAGACCGGGGCAGGGTGGTACGACTACCAGGCAGGCAAGCGCGATGCCATTCCGTCGGAGCTCGTCAACAAGATGATCGAGGACCACCGCAAAGAGCTTGGCATCACGCCGCGCAAGATCTCCGATGAAGAGATCGTGCAGCGCCTTGTGTACGCACTGGTCAATGAAGGTGCGCACATCCTGGAAGACGGTATTGCCTCGAAGTCTGGCGACATCGACATGGTGTACCTCACCGGCTACGGCTTTCCGATCTGGCGCGGCGGCCCGATGCACTACGCGTCGCAGGTCGGCCTGTACAACGTGGCCGAGACGATGAAGCGCTTTGCCAAGAACCCGCGTGATGACGGCGCGTTCTGGCAGCCCGCACCGCTGATCCAGAAGCTCGTGGCCGAAGGCAAGCAGTTCAGCTGATCCACTAAGGCAAAGGGACCGACCGCCAATGTTGAAACGCATCTTCCTCGGGCTGCTGCTGGCAATCGTCTTGCTGGTGGCCGCCGTGGCGGTCAAGACCTGGACCACACCGTCGCAGCAACTGGCGGTGGCGCCCGCGCCGAAGCTGGACATCGATCTGCAGGCAGCAGCCAAGCGGCTCTCTACAGCGATCACGTTCCGCACGGTGTCGGGCATGGACGATCCGGCTGCGAATGCGGCCGAGTTCGACAAGCTGCACGCGTTCCTCGCGCAGCAGTTCCCGAAGGTGCATGCCACTCTCAAGAAGGAAGTGGTCGGCAACAAGGCGCTGCTCTACACATGGACCGGCACCGATCCCTCTGCCAAGCCCATCGCATTGATGGCGCACCAGGACATGGTGCCCATTGCCCCGGGCACCGAGAAGGCGTGGACGGTCGACCCCTTCGCGGGCGAGATCAAGGACGGCTTCATCTGGGGCCGCGGCACGCTCGACAACAAGAGCAATCTTTTCGCGCAGATGGAAGCCATCGAGCTGCTCATCGGCGCCGGCTTCAAGCCCAGGCAGACCGTCTATCTCGTGATGGGCGACGACGAAGAGGTGAGCGGCCTGCGCGGTGCGCTACCGATTGCCGAACTGCTCAAGTCGCGCAACGTGCGCCTCGACTGGGTGCTCGACGAAGGCCTGCTGGTGCTCGACGGCGTGCTGCCGGGCCTGAGCAAGCCCGCGGCGCTCATCGGCCTGGCTGAAAAAGGCTATGGCACCTTCTTCCTCTCGCTCGACACTGCCCCCGGCCACTCGTCGATGCCGCCGCAGCACAGCGCCATCGGCAGCATGAGCGCGGCGCTGGCACGGCTCGAAGCCAACCCGATGCCCGGTGGCATCAAGGGCGTGGCCGGCCAGATGTTCGGCGCGCTCGCGCCCGAGATGAGTGGCGTCAATCGCGTGATGCTGTCCAACCTGTGGCTCACCGAGCCGCTGGTGCGCGGCCAGCTCGAGAAGAGCCCGAGCAGCAATGCCATGCTGCGCACGACCACCGCGCTGACCATCGTTCGCGCCGGCAACAAGGACAACGTGCTGCCCGGCCGCGCCGAGGCCGCTGTCAACTTCCGCATCCTGCCGGGTGACACGCTCGCCAGCGTCGAGGCCCACTTGCGCAAGACGTTGGCCAACGACGACATCAAGATCAAGCAGTACCCCGGCAACGCCGAGCCGTCGCCCGTGTCGGCGACCGACAGCACCGGCTACCGCGCGATCCAGCAGGCCGTGCGCCAGACCTTCCCCGATGCGGTGGTGGCCCCAGGCCTCATGACCGCCGCTACCGACTCGCGCCACTTCAGCCTCGTGAGCGACGCCGTCTTCCGCTTCTCGCCGTTCCGCGTGAAAGGCGAAGACCTGGCGCGCTTTCACGGCAACAACGAACGCCTGGCCATCTCGAACTACGGCGAGATGATCGGCTTCTATCACCAGCTCCTGAGCAACACCAACGCTGCTCCGGCGCAATGACGACAACCTCTTTTCCCTTCCATCTGCTTCAAAGGACCTCACCATGACCAGCGCCGTCATTGTTTCCACCGCCCGCACGCCGCTCGCGAAGAGCTGGAAGGGTGCCTTCAACATGACGCACGGCGCCACGCTCGGCGGCCACGCCGTGCAGCACGCGGTGCAGCGCGCCGGCATCGACCCTGCTTCGGTGGACGACGTCATCATGGGCTGCGCCACGCCCGAAGGCGCGACCGGCTCCAACATCGCGCGCCAGATCGCGCTGCGCGCCGGCCTGCCGATCACCACTTCGGGCATGACCATCAACCGTTTCTGCTCGTCGGGCCTGCAGACCATCGCCACCGCCGCCCAGCGCATCATCGCGGGCGAGGGCGAGGTGTATGTGGCCGGCGGCGTCGAGAGCATCTCGTGCGTGCAGAACGAAGCCAACAAGCACATGCTGGCCGACCCGTGGCTCGTGAAGCACAAGCCCGAGATCTACTGGAACATGCTGCAGACGGCCGAGCAGGTCGCCAAGCGCTACAACATCGGCCGCGACGCCATGGACGAATACGGCGCCGCCAGCCAGCAGAAGGCCACCGCCGCGCTCGAAGCCGGCCGCTTCAAGGACGAGATCGCCCCCATCACCGTGCTGGCCGGCGTGGCCGACCCTGTGCTGGGCCTGCGCACCAAGGAAGTCACCATCGAGAACGATGAAGGCATCCGCGCCGGCACCACCAAGGAAGGCATCAGCGGCATCCGCTCGGCCATTCCCGGCGGCCTGATCTCGGCCGGCAATGCCAGCCAGTTCTCCGACGGCGGCGGCGCCTGCGTGGTGGTCGACGAGAAGTACGCCGAGCAGAAGGGCCTGAAGCCCCTGGGCCGCTTCCTCGGCTTCGCCGTGGCCGGCTGTGAGCCCGACGAAATGGGCATCGGCCCGGTCTTCGCGATTCCGAAGGTGCTCAAGCGCCTGGGTCTCACGGTCAACGACATCGACCTGTGGGAGCTGAACGAAGCTTTCGCCGTGCAGGTGATCTACTGCCGCGACAAGCTCGGCATTCCGGCCGACCGCCTGAACGTAGACGGCGGCGCCATTGCCGTGGGCCACCCTTACGGCGTGAGCGGCCAGCGCCTTACCGGCCATGCGCTCATCGAAGGCAAGCGCCGCGGCGCCAAGAAGGTCGTGGTCACGATGTGCATCGGCGGCGGCATGGGCGCCGCGGGCGTGTTCGAGGTCTTGTAATCATGTCCGGCTTGGGCCACGACCAGGAGGTCTCGCCCGAAGCCGTTCTGGCCTACGGGCGACGCATGCTTGCATCGCAGCCGTTCAGCGTGCTGATCGGCGCGGAGTTGCACGCGCTGGCGCCGGGCCTTGCCGAGCTTCAGCTGCCGCTCACGGCGCAGCTGAAGCAGCAGAACGGCTTTGCCCACGGCGGCATCGTGAGCTACATGGCCGACAACGCGCTCACCTTTGCCGGTGGCAGCGCGTTGCGTGTGCCGGTGGTGACTTCCGAATTCAAGATCAACTATGTGCGGCCGGCTCTTGGCGATCGTTTGATCGCACGCGCCACCACCGCCCATTGCGGCAGCTCGCAGGCCGTCTGCACCTGCGAAGTGTTCGTGGTGAACGACGGTGCAGAGAAGCTCTGCGCGCTGGCGCAGGGCACCATCGCGAAACTGCCCGACCCCTCGAAAAAGTAGCAAGAAGAGACACCCTCATGAGCCTGCGTTCCACCCTCGACTTCCTGCTCTACGACTGGCTCGACGCCGAGTCGCTCAACCAGCGCGAACGCTTTGCCGACCACTCGCGCGAGACCTTCGACGCGGTGCTCGATACCTGCGAGCGCATCGCGCGCGAAAAGTACGCGCCGTTCAACCGCACGGTCGACACGCAGGAGCCGCATTTCGATGGCGAAAAAGTCATCCTGCCGCAGGCCACGCACGACGCGCACAAGGCTTTCGTCGAGTCGGGAATGATGAGCGCGGCGCAAGACTACGACATCGGCGGTATGCAGCTGCCGTACACGCTCTCTGCCGCGGCCAACAGCTTCTTCGCGATGGCCTCTGTGAGCATCGGCTCCAACATGCTCACGAGCGGCAACGCCAACCTGCTGATGGTGCACGGCACCGAGATGCAGAAAGAGGTGTTCGCCAAGAACGAGTTCTCGGGTCGCTGGGCCGGCACCATGTGCCTGTCGGAGCCGCAAGCCGGTTCGTCGCTGAGCGACGTGGCCACGCGCGCAGTGCCCGACGGCGTTGACTTTCAGGACGACCCGCTGGGCCCGCGCTATCGCCTCACGGGCAACAAGATGTGGATCTCGTCGGGCGACCACGAGCTGACCGAGAACATCGTGCACATCGTGCTCGCCAAGATCCCCGACGAGAACGGCAAGCTGGTGCCGGGCACGCGCGGCATTTCGCTGTTCATCGTGCCCAAGCGCATGGTCGATACCAAGGGCGAGCTGACGGGCCAGCGCAACGACGTTGCGCTCGCGGGCCTGAACCACAAGTTGGGCTGGCGCGGCACCACCAACACACTGCTGAACTTCGGCGAGGGCAAGTACCCGGTCGATGGCAAGGCCGGTGCCGTGGGCTACCTGGTCGGCGCGCCCGGCAAGGGCCTGCACTGCATGTTCCACATGATGAACGAGGCGCGCATCGGCGTCGGCACGGCTGCCACCATGCTCGGCATGGCGGGCTACCACGCCTCGCTCGAATACGCCAAGAGCCGCCCGCAGGGGCGGCTGGTGAAGAAGCCGGATGCAGCAGGGGCCGCAGTCGCCAAGGACTCGGCCGCGCCGCAGGTGCGCATCATCGAGCACGCCGACGTGCGGCGCATGCTGCTGGCCCAGAAAGCGTATTGCGAAGGCGCTCTGGCGCTGGAGCTGTACTGCGCCCGGCTGGTCGACGAGCAGAAGACCGGCGACGCGCAGGCCGCCGACGACGCGCGCCTGCTGCTCGAAGTGCTCACGCCCATCGCCAAGAGCTGGCCCAGCGAGTGGTGCCTGGAGGCCAATTCGCTGGCCATCCAGGTGCATGGCGGCTACGGCTACACGCGCGACTTTCCGGTGGAGCAGTACTGGCGCGACAACCGCCTGAACATGATTCACGAGGGCACCCACGGCATCCAGGCGGCCGACCTGCTGGGGCGCAAGGTGCTGATGGAAAAGGGCCGTGGCCTGCAACTGCTGGCCGGGCGCATGACCGACACCATCGGGCGCGCCGCCAAGGTGCCGGCATTGGCCGCTCATGCCAAGGCGCTGGGCGTCGCGCTGCAGCGCATCGGCAGCGCCACCGAGGCCGCATGGTCCACCGGCGACCCGGCCGACGCGCTGGCCAACGCCGTGCCGTACATGCAGGCCTTCGGCCACACGGTGCTGGCGTGGATCTGGCTCGACGTGGCCCAAAGGGCCCTGCAGACCGACGGTGAAAAGGCGAGGGCGGTAACAGCTGGCAAGATCGGCGCCACGGACTACTTCTTCCACTACGAGCTGCCGAAAATCGGCGCATGGCTCAACGTGGTCGAAACCCGCGACCCGACCTGTACAGCTTTGCCCGAGGACGCCTTCTGATGGCCACTACCGATTCGCCGAACGCCAACCCCAACAACACTCCCGCCGTCAAACCTCCCAAGCCGCACGCGCGGCTCGAGAAGTGGATCTGGATCCTGATCTACGGCGGCCTGTTCGTCGTGATCCTGGGCATTGCCACCGGCCGCACCGACGCCGCGCTGGGCTGGTCCCTCGCAGTGCCTGGCGGTGTCGTGGCGCTGGTCGGCTTCGTGCTGATCTACGTGCGCTCGCGGCTGCCCAACACCCCTACCAAGTAAAGAGGCCCGCCATGCTCAAGCACATCGTGATGTGGAAGTTCAAGGAACACGCCGAGGGCTCCGACAAGGCGACCAACCTGCTGAAGGCCAAGGCGCTGCTCGACGCCTGCGCCAAGCTGTCGCCCGGCACGCTGCGCTTCGAGGTGGCCATTGCCCAGCCCGGGCTGGAAGCCACCTACGACCTGGTCCTGTACTCGGAATTCACCGACTCCGCCGCGCTCGCGGCCTATTCGGACCACCCGCAACACGTGGCCCTGAAGCCTTTCATCGGCGCCGTGCGTGAAGCCCGCCAGTGCATGGACTACGAGATCTGAGCCTGACATTCAAAACCGGAGACACCTCATGACGCCCCGCAACATCAAGCAGCTGTTCGACCTCACCGGCAAGACCGCACTCATCACCGGCGGCTCGCGCGGCCTGGGCCTGCAGATGGCCCACGCGCTGGGCGAAGCCGGCGCGAAGATCATGCTGAGCTCGCGCAAGGCCGACGACCTGGAGCAGGCCGCCGCCGAGCTGCAAGCCGCCGGCATCGACGCGCGCTGGATCGCCGCCGACTGCTCGAAGGAAGAAGACACCCGCCGCCTGGCCGACGAGACGCTGCAGCGCATGGGCGCAGTCGACATCCTCATCAACAACGCGGGCGCCAGCTGGGGTTCGCCGGCCGAGAGCCACCCGGTCGAGGCCTGGGACAAGGTGATGAACCTCAACGTGCGCGGCTATTTCATCTTGTCGCAGCAGATCGCCAACGGCTACATGATTCCGAAGAAGACCGGCCGCATCATCAACATCGCCTCGATCGCCGGGCTGAACGGCAACCCGCCCGAAATGCAGACGCTGGCCTACAACACCTCCAAGACCGCGGTCATCGGCTTCACCCGCACGCTGGCCGCCGAATGGGGCCGCTACGGCATCAATGTGAACGCGATCTGTCCCGGCTTCTTCATGACGAAGATGGCCGCCGGCCTCATCAAGTCGCTGGGCGAGGAAAAGATGGCCGCGCAGGCCCCGCTCGGCCGCCTGGGCGACGAGGAAGACCTGAAGGGCCTGACGCTGCTCTTCGCGAGCGATGCAGGCAAGCACATCACCGGCCAGTGGCTGGCGGTGGACGGCGGCGTCAGCGTGGTGCTGGGTGCGGCCTGACATGTCTTCTTCAGATTCCAGCGACATCAACATCCGCTCGTACACGAGCCAGATCCCGTTCGCGCGCCACCTGGGCTTCGAGTTGACGAAGTTCGAGGGCGGCGAGTCGGAGATCATCTATACCGCGAAGCCCGAGCACCTGAACACCTTCGACGTGACGCACGGCGGCGCCTGCATGACGCTGCTCGACATCACCATGGCAGCAGCCGCGCGCAGCGTGGCGCCAGAGACGGGCGTGGTCACCATCGAGATGAAGACCAGCTTCATGCAGCCTTCGGTTGGCCCGCTGCACGCACGCGGCACGCTCATTCACAGGACGGCGACGCTGGCTTTCACCGAGGCCAAAATCTACGATGAACAGGAACGCGTGTGCGCCCACGCCACCGGCACCTTCAAGTACGTGAAGCGCCGGCTGCCGACCGGCCCCGCCAGCGCCAACGAGATGCGCCCGCCGTCGACCGACTGACTGACTGACTGACTGACTGACTGACACTTTCCTGGAGACATTCATGCCGATCAACAAGCAGATCCACCTCGACAATCGCCCCGACGGCGAGGCCGTGGCCGGCAACTTCAAGCTCGTGTCCGCCGAGACCCCCGCGCTCAAGGACAACCAGGTGCTCGTGCGCCACCACTACATGAGCCTCGACCCGTACATGCGCGGCCGCATGAACGACGCCAAGAGCTACGCGCAGCCCCAGCCGCTGGGCCAGACGATGCAGGGCGGCACGGTCGGCGAAGTGGTCGAGAGCAAGCACCCCAAGTACGCCGTGGGCGACAAGGTGGTCGGCTTCGGCGGCTGGCAGGAATACAGCGTGGTCGACGCCTCGCAGCCCGGAGCGCTGAAGAAGGTCGACACCACGCACGTGCCGCTGTCGCACTACCTCGGCGCGGTCGGCATGCCCGGCGTCACGGCCTGGTACGGGCTGGTGAAGATCATTGCGCCCAAGGCCGGTGAAACGGTGGTCATCACCGCCGCCAGCGGCGCCGTGGGCAGCGCCTTCGGTGCGCTGGCCAAGGCGCGCGGCTGCCGTGTGGTCGGCATTGCCGGTGGCCCCGACAAGTGCAAGTACGTGACCGACGAGCTGGGCTTCGACGCCTGCATCGACTATCGCGTGCACGCCGACGTCAAGTCGATGAGCGCGGCGCTGAAGGAAGCCTGCCCGAACGGCATCGACGGCTACTTCGAGAACGTCGGCGGCTACATCTTCGACGCGGTGCTGCTGCGCGCCAACGCCTTTGCCCGCGTGGCGCTGTGCGGAATGATCGCGGGCTACGACGGCCAGCCGCTGCCGCTGGCCAACCCGGCGCTGATCCTCATCAACCGCATGAAGATCGAAGGCTTCATCGTCAGCGAGCACATGGAAGTGTGGCCCGAGGCGCTGACCGAGCTGGGCACGCTGGTGGCCACGGGCAAGCTGAAGCCGCGCGAGTCGATTGCGCAAGGCATCGAAGCGGCGCCTGAAGCCTTCCTGGGCCTGCTCAAGGGCAGGAACTTCGGCAAGCAACTCGTCAAGCTGATCTGATGCACTGGATGAACTGAACGCACGGCAAGGAGGCCGGTCATGGAAACCACGCACGAGGTGTTCAACCAGCCCACGCCGCTGGTGGACTACAACCTCTTCGACACCAACCGGCCCTTGCGCGATGCGCTGAAGCTCAACGCGCCCGCGTTGCAGACGACGCAGCTGCACGAGCTCGGCGCCACCCTCGGCACGGCCGGCATGCAGGCGCATGCGCGGCTCGCCAACATCCACACGCCCGAGCTGCATACGCACGACCGCTTCGGGCGGCGCATCGACGAGGTGGAGTTCCATCCGAGCTACCACGCGCTGATGACCGCCGCCGTGGGGGCCGGGCTGCACGGCACGCCCTGGACGGGCACTTCGGCCTCGCCGCATGTGCTGCGCGCAGCAGGCTTCATGCTCTTCACCGAGCTGGAGCCATCCATTCTTTGCCCCATCTCCATGACCTACGCGGTCACGCCCGCGCTGCGCGGCAATGCGGCCGTATACGCCGACTGGGGCCCGAAGCTCGGCAGCCTCTGGTACGACCCGGCCCTGAAGCTTTTCAGCGGCAAGCCCGGCGTGACCATGGGCATGGGCATGACCGAGAAGCAGGGCGGCTCCGACGTGCGGGCCAACACCACGCAAGCCGTGCGCGACGGCAGCGATGCCTGGGGCGAGCGCTATGCCATCACCGGCCACAAGTGGTTCTTCTCGGCGCCGATGTGCGATGCATTCCTGGTGCTGGCACAGGCGCCCGCAGGGCTCTCGTGCTTCTTCCTGCCGCGTGTGCTGCCCGATGGTTCACGCAACGCCATCCAGATCCAGCGGCTGAAAGACAAGCTCGGCAACAAGGCCAACGCAAGTTCCGAGGTCGAGTTCCAGGGCGCCAGCGCGTGGCTCGTGGGCGAGGAGGGCCGCGGCATCCCGCAGATCCTCGAGATGGGCACGATGACGCGGCTCGACTGCGCACTGGGCACCAGCGGGCTGATGCGCCAGTCGCTGGGCATCGCGCTCAACCATGCGACGCAGCGCAAGGCCTTTGGCAAGCCGCTGATCGAACAGCCCTTGATGAAGAACGTGCTCGCCGATCTCGCGCTAGAAAGCGAAGCGGCCACCGCGCTCGCCATTCGCCTGGCCCGCGCCTTCGACAATCAGGCCGACGAGCACGAACGCCTGATGGCCCGCCTGCTCACGCCGGTCGCCAAGTTCTGGATCTGCAAGCGCGGCAGCGCCTTCGCGCAGGAGGCCATGGAATGCCTCGGCGGCAACGGCTACGTGGAAGAGGGCGGTGAGGGCGTCATGGCGCGCATCTACCGCGAGATGCCGCTCAACTCCATCTGGGAAGGCGCGGGCAACATCATGGCGCTCGACTTGCTGCGCGGCCTGCGCAAGGGCGATGCAGTGGCCGCGCTGACGAAGGAGCTGGCGCCTGCGCGTGGCCAGCACGCAGCGCTCGACCGGCTGGCCGACGCGCTGCCGGCTCGCATCGAGGCGATGGCCTCCGAGGCCGAGGCCCGTCGCCTCGCGCAGGACGTTGCGCTCGCCGTGCAGGCTGCACTGCTCGTACAGACCGCGCCGACCGCCATTGCTGGCGCGTTCTGCGCCTCGCGCCTGGGTGGCGACTGGGGCAATGCCTTTGGCACGCTGGCCGCGGGCACCGATTTCGATTCGATCATCCAGCGCGCGCAACCCCGTTGAAGCGCGCCGAACCCACCACAGAAGAAAGACCCCACCCATGGCCGACCTGATCCTTCACCACTACCTGACCTCCCCGTTCTCGGAGAAGGTGCGCCTGATCCTCGGTGCCAAGAAGCTGCCGTGGAAGTCGGTCTTCATCCCGCCGATCATGCCCAAGCCCGACGTGGAGGTGCTCACCGGCGGCTACCGCAAGACGCCGTTCCTGCAGATCGGCGCCGACATGTACTGCGACAGCGCGCTCATCGCCGACGTGCTCGAACACCTGCAGCCCGAACCCACGCTCTACCCCGAGCCTGAAAAGGGCATGTCGCGCATCCTCGCCCAGTGGGCCGACACCACGCTCTTCTGGGCCGCCATGGCCTGGAACCTGCAGCCCAGGGGCGCGGCCGAGGTATTCGCCAAGGCCCCGCCAGAAGCCGCAAAAGCCTTCGGCGAAGACCGCGGCAAGATGAGCGCCGGCAACATGACCCGCCTGCGCCCGGCCGACGCCACCAGCGCCTACAAGTCGTACCTGCGCCGCCTGTCGGACATGCTCGACGAGAAACCCTTCCTGCTCGGCGAGGTGCCCAGCATTGCAGACTTCTCGGCCTACCACCCGCTCTGGTACACGCGGCGCATCGAGTCGGTTCGCACCATCCTCGACCTGACGCCCGCGGTGATCGACTGGCTCGACCGCATGGCCGCCATCGGCCACGGCGTTCCCGAGAAGTTCACGAGCGACGAGGCCATTGCAGTAGCCAAGGCCGCGACGCCGCACACGCTGCTGACCGACAGCACCTTCCAGGACGACCACGGCATTCCGCTGGGTAGCGCCGTCACCGTGCGCGCCGAGAGCTTCGGCCTCGAAGAGACGCCCGGCACGCTGATCGCGGCTACGCGCACGCACTACACGCTGGAGCGCAGCAGCGAGCGGACGGGCACGGTGCATGTGCACTTTCCGCGGATCGGGTATGTGCTGAAGAAGGCTGAGGGTTGAGAGGGCTGCGGCCGGTGATCGCCGTGCATCAACGCTTGAACCCGGGGATCGGAACCGGGTTGCAGTCGGGCAACTTCAGCGCCTCGTAGTCGGGGTGAAACTGCACCACGACAAAATCGTTGCTCGCTTCCCTCGACATCTTGTTGTCTTCGTAGATGCTTGACGTCGTTTCCAGCTTGATCTCGGTCGGCTGGAGCTGCTTGTACGCTCGGGTCACGTTTTCGGCGCGCCGTCTTGCCAACTGTCTGGCTTCAGCAGGTGTTCTGCCTTGCACCTTGACGGCGGCGCCTCCGTCGATTGAAACCTCAAGGTACTTCGGAAACGCCGAGTTTGCCCGGTCAATGAACTCCGCCAGCTTCGCTATCTGTGTTGGCTCGAGGTTTGCGGCACCTTCGGCAAAGGTCAGCCTTGTTACCACGATGGGCTTGCAAGCCATGGCGCTGCAACCTGTCAGCGTGGCAGCAATGACGAGGAAGGCCCTGATCGTGCATTTCATTTGGATGCTTTCGCAACAACGCCAAGAATGTACGCAGCGATGCTGTCGGCGTTGACACGAGACCGAGGATCTTCTGCATGATCCCTCGCGTGCTTCGTTCCATACCAGGGATCGAATGAACTGAAGGTGTCGTCGAAGTGCGTGACCTCGTGAATCAATGTCAGGAGCTTCGAGTCCCCGTCGCGAATGATGTTCGTATCGTAGATGAGCATGTTCTCCGGGAGGTCACAAAAACTCAGCCCGATGGCAATGGTGCGGGTCGCAGTGTCTGGTTTGCAAACTGCCGCTACTGTCACGACCGGGTCGCTTGAGAAGATGCAGCCGAGATTCTTCTTGCTTGCTTCCGAGTACCGGATGAAGTTCTCGCATCCCAGTCCCTCGAGCACTCGCTTGCACGCAGCCAGTCCTTTCTGGAGATGCTCCCGCATAGATTGGTCGGCCACGCCAAACCATTCCCGCACTCGTGCCTGCGCATCTTTGTCCCAGCGCTCGAGTTCCGGGAGGCGCTGCTTCGCAATGAACACTACGGCCTGATCGCGCAGCTTGAGCACCATCGCGCAAAACTCCTTGTTCGTCATGTTCGGGCAGATCCTTTCGGTCAGTTCCGTCCCAGGTGGGTGGGTCACATTCTTGTCTACCGTTTTCTTGAATGCCGCCAATTCATCCTCGGCTCCAACGGCATGCCAAGCCTCGTCCTCGTATGTTGCCCATCGCTGCAGGGTGGAAAGTATGGGCTGTGGCACCGGGCAGTGGCAGACCACCACGTCTCCTTCCAGCGCTGCCTCCGATATGAATTGAGGGCGCCGTGGCCCTCCGGCCTTCGCGATGACACCCACGCTGTTGCAGCCTTCGCAGTAGGCCCTGCCGCCGATCAACGCGACTCGGTGTCCATACAAATCGAGCATGGGGCCGTCGTAAGGCAATACCTGTCCGCCAGACGCTGGCGGATCGCCGACTACAAGAATTTTTCGCTCCATTCGCTACGCTCCCCGTTGATGACGGGGCGTTGTATGCGGCAGCAATTGCTAACACTGTTGTCTATGGTCAACCGCTTGGTTCTTTATCACGAAGGAGTGGGTTTTCGGTCTGTAGTGTGTTGGGGGAGGTCGGTGCCAGCCTGAGCCGGCTGCAGGCACGCGTCACACGAACGACAGTCAACCATGCTGCAAAGCGTTCCAATAGACGGCGCAGAGCCAACCACAGGAAAGAATTCAATGATTCAAGACTTCAAGGGCAAGACCGCCGTACTCACCGGCGCGGGCTCGGGCTTCGGCCTGGAGTGCGCGCGCATCGGCGCCGCCCGCGGCATGAACCTCGTGCTGGTCGACGTGCAGCAGGACGCACTCGACAAGGCCCAGGCAGAAATGGAAGCAGCCGGTGCTCAGGTGCTGGCGCGCAAGGTCGACGTGTCGAACGCGGCGCAGATGGAAGCCCTGGCCGCTGCCGTGAAGGAACGCTTCGGCGCGCCGCACTTCGTGTTCAACAACGCGGGCGTGGGCGCCGGTGGACTGGTGTGGGAGAACACCGTGGCCGACTGGGAGTGGGTGCTGGGCGTAGACCTGTGGGGCGTGATTCACGGCGTGCGCCTCTTCACGCCGATGATGCTGGAGGCGGCCGCGAAAGACCCGGCCTACCGGGGCCACATCACCAACACCGCCAGCATGGCGGGCCTGCTCACGCCGCCCAACATGGGCATCTACAACGCCGCGAAGGCAGCGGTCGTGAGCCTCACCGAGACGATGTACCAGGACCTGAACCTCGTCACCGACCAGATCGGCGCGAGCCTGCTGTGCCCGTACTTCGTGCCCACCGGCATCACCAGCAGTGAGCGCAACCGACCGAATGCGCCGAAGGAAACCGAGCTCACCAAGAGCCAGCTCATCGGCCAGGCCATGAGCAACAAGGCTGTGAGCAGCGGCAAGATCACGGCCGCAGAAGTCGCGGCCAAGGTGTTCGACGCCATCACCGCCAACCAGTTCTACGTGTTCAGCCACCCGAAGGCGCTGGGCAACGTGCGCAGCCGCATGGAGAACATCGTCTCCATCACCAACCCGGCCGACCCCTTCCTGGAGCGGCCAGAGATCGGGCAGAAGCTGCGCGAGCAGCTGCGCTCGGCCTGAGCAGTTTTTTCCCAGTCATCAGGAGGCCTGCAGCTCGCCCACCAGCGCCTCGACGCGGGCGAGCGCGCTGGCGATGGAGCGGTCCAGCAGGTCCCCATGGTCTTCGGCGTGCTCGACGGCCACGCTGTGCACTTCGTTGAGACCGAGCAGGGCCAGCGGGCTCGTGATGCCGGGCGTGAGCAGGTCGAGATGTGCCTGGAACCCGCCCGGCCCGTAGCCGCTGCTGCCGCACGAGGTCAGCAGCACCGTGCGGCGGTTGCGCTCGGCCAGGAGTGGCACATACGGGTTCTCGCGGCTGCGGTCGAAGTCGAAGGTGGCTCCGACGCGCACGATGTTGTCGATCCATGACTTGAGCGGTGCCGGCATGCTGAAGTTGTACATCGGCACGCCGATCACCAGCACGTCGGCGCGGCGGATCTCGGCAATCAGCGCATCGCTTTCGGCCAGTACGGCGTGCATCCACGGTTCGCGTTCCGCGGCGGGCGTGTAGCCCGACGCGATCCATTCGCCAGTGACGTTGCTCGGCGGCGCGGTGCCGATGTCGCGATAGATCACCTCGGTGCCCGGCTGCGTCGCGAGCCAGCTCGACACGAAGTGATGGCTCAGCCGGCGCGAATGCGAGCCGTGAACGTGGGTGCCGGAACGGCCGGGGCGGGCGCTGGCGTCGATGTGGAGCAGTGTGGTCATGGCGTGGTCCTCGTTGACGTGAAAGGTGGGATGAAGAGAATTCAGCTGTCTGCTTGACATGGTTCTCAATTTATCCAGGTACCACTAGCGCGACAAACGACGATTTCTTTGCGCTGCTGAAAAATTAATTCATCCATGGCCAACCTTCGCCAACTCCCTCCGCTGGCGGCGCTGCGCGCCTTCGAGGCGGCCGCGCGGCATTGCAGCGCCAAGCTCGCGGCCAATGAGCTTTCGGTCACGCCTACCGCCATCAGCCACCAGGTGCGGCAGCTCGAAGACTCACTCGGCGTGCCGCTGTTCATCCGCCAACCGCGGCAACTGGTACTCACGCCGCAGGGCAGGGAACTGCAGGCGGTGCTGAGCGAATCGTTCAATGCCATGGCGAATGCGGTGGCGCGGCTGCGTGCGCCGCCCGAGCGCAGCGCCATCACCTTGTCGGCCACGCCGGCCGTCGCGGCGCGCTGGCTGCTGCCGCGCGTGAGCACTTTGCGCGCGCTGCACCCGAGGCTCGACCTGCGCATTCATGCATCGCACGAAGCGGTTGCGCTCGACGGTGTCACGGCTGACATCGCCATCCGCTACGGCAAGGGACGGTGGCCGGGCATGGTGGCCGAGAAGCTGTTCGACAACGTCTTCGCGCCGGCCTGCAGCCCCGCGCTCAAGCTGCGCCGGCGCAGTGACCTGACGCGGCACACGCTGCTGCACTTCGCGGTCCCCGGCAACAAGAGCCAGCCCGGCACCTGGGCCGAGTGGCAGCAGCAGGCGCAGGTGCCCGGCCTCGACGTATCGGCCGGGCCGGTGTTCTCGGACGAAACGCACACCGTGTCTGCCGCGCTGCAGGGGCAAGGCGTGGCGTTGATGGGCCTTGCGCTGATTGCCGACGAATTGCGCGCGGGCAATCTGGTGCAGCCCTTCGGTCCGGAGTTGCCTGGGCTGCCGTTCTATCTGGTGTGCCTCGAGTCGCGGCGTTCGGAGCCGGCCGTCGCTGCGGTGTTCGAGTGGGTGAGGGGGCTTCAGCCGCTGAGTGCCTGAGCGCGTGACTTTCGACACTGGTGGTCGCTCGTTCGCAGTCCTAGAGTCCGACCGTGAGTCGCTTGCGCGGCTCATCTCGGGTTGCAGGAGCGAGATGTCCTGCGTTCAGAAGTACCAATGGAGGGAAGAAATCATGAAACGTGCAACCGCAATCAAGGCTGGCGCCGTGGCCGCGATCTTGTCGTCGCTGGCTCTGGCTGCCCCGGCTGTCGCAGGGCCGTTCACCCAGTGCAGCGACCACTGGCTGTTCTGGAGTGGCTATCAGCTGATCATGGAAGCGATCTTCGACCTCTGCGGCTGAGAGGTGCCCGCGCTGCGCAATGTTTGACATTTGTCAAATATTGCGCAGGTTCACTGGCTTTCTGCACCGAACCCGCTCTCATGTGCGGTGCGCGCGAATTAATCCCTTAGCCCGATCGGCTGTTCTTCTTAACCTTCCCGTACTTTTTTGACGAAGGTCAGGAAAGGTTGCGCGCAGTCCATGCTGCCTCGCACCTGCCTGCACCGGCTACCGAATTACACGCGACATCTTGCGAAGAGGGAGGCTATTCATGCGCACACCGTTCCAACCCGAAACCAGCCCGGACGAGCCTTTGGCGGCCGGGCGCGGGCCAGCGTACATGGCATGGTTGTCCGTGCTCCTGTGCATCGTGGCAGCCGTGGCCTTTGTGGTCGTGGCCATCCTTGTTCCGAACATCATTGCGGCATCGATGTTCACGACGGCAGCCATCATGTTCCTGGGCGCTGGCCTGATCCTCGGCTTGAGCATGTGGGTCTTTCCGGACCTTCCCCGCTAGATGGCTTCGCAGGAACCCATGGCGGGCAAATCCGCAGCATCCATCTTTCGCGTTCAGGGCTGGCGGGTGACCTTGGTCGCAGCCTTGATCGGCTTGCTGATCGTACTGGCCATGCTCATGAAGTGGATCGTCGAATTCCAGGTCGAGGCCGCGCGGGAGCGGCGCTTGAGCGAAGCCGTTGCGCGCGAGGCGGTAGCGCGTTGCCACGAGAAGGCACCGCTCCAGGCGGTCAACGCCTGTCTGGGCGAACTGGCTGCTGCCAGGGCTCTTCCATCCAATCGCTGACGATCAGTCAGTCGGCGCTGCGCCATCGTCCGGACTCCGGGCACACGATGGCCCGTGCGCCGTTCAGCCAGACTTGCTCTTCATCCAGCTGCGGTGAGGTCGAAAGATCGATGTCGAAGGCGACTCCCAGTGCGTGCCCGACATGGACATCCTCGATGGGCAACTCCCAGGTCAGGAACACTTGGCTGCAATCCCGCCCGGGCGCGAAGTCGGCCGCATCGAAGCCGCTGCTGCCGTGTTGAATGACGGCGTGAGGCTGGCAGGTATCGAAGATCACTGCCGTGCCCCGGGTCAGCGGGATCCGGAGATCTGCAAAGGGGAAGTGCAGGTCCAGCCCCTTGTCCTCGCTCATGAAGAGATTGCAGAAGGCCGCGCCGCCGTACTGCGCACCGTCGTGGTGGTACTTCGCGCCGCGGCAGGCCATGAGGGCCACGTCGCTGGAGGCAAGCACATCGGACAGCCCAAGCGTGCGCATCCAGTCGGACACCGCCTGCACGCAGTGTTTGTAGTCAGGCCAGCGCGTACGCGCCCGGGCCAGGGGCAATGGTTCGACGTCTCCGGGTTCCAGGAACAGGCGCGAAGAAATCTCGCTCTCCCAATCTGCAAGCAGGCGCGCAGGGGGTGCAGGCACGTCGACCGTGGCAGACAACACGACATTGCTCACGCTTCGGCTGCGGATGACGTCGCCGCTCCAGAAGTAGGAAGCCAGGATGTCTCGCGCGCGCTGCGGTCGAGGAGGGGTGTTCATCGGAGGGCAGTGTAGTGAGCGTCACGGCGGCGTCGGCCTGCGCGCCATCCGCGCACCCACACTGTTGTTGATCGGCGACGCGGAAAAGCTTTACGAACCCCAGGCGATGCTGAAGCTGGCGCAGCGCCGGATGCCGGGCTTGGAGACTGCGATCGTGCCGGGCGCAGACCACATCGCGGCCATGTCGCAGCCTGAGGATGTCAATGGCCAGATCATCCGATTCCTGCAAAAGGGAGGGGCGGACAAGAATGGCGGCCGTTGACGCTCAGAAAATACCCTGAGGCATATTTGAGTACCAAAGAGTTAACATTTGGGCTGTCAGGCAGACAAGGAGGATCCCATGGAAACGTACCCAACCCTAAGACAGGCCACCGGCGTGGCCCGCACCCTCAGCAAGCACTCGTCGTGCACCATGGTGGTCTATCGCGTGACAGAGGAAAAATTCGTGGCTGCGCATGCCGCCGACCGCGTGCAGGGAAGCATCGAGGCCGTGTACCGCGACGGTTATCTCGTGCCGACTCTCCTGAGCAAGCGCGTCGAATGAAGAGAAAGCCCGGGCCCCGCCTGGAACCCGGTCAGCGCAGGCCTCCTTCGGGAGGCCTTTTCACTCCTAGGACGAACTGGGCACGGCCTGCATCAGCAGCGTCAGCGCCTTTCGCAGGCTCGTGGCCTTAGCCTGCGGCGGCCTGCGACGCAATCCACTCCCACACGGCACGGATGGCCGGCTCGTTCTCCCTCCCGTTCGCAACCGCAAGAAAGTAGCTGCCGGTTTCGAGCGCGGGCCCGAAGGGCTGCACCAGTGCACCACTGCGAAGCTCTTCGGCCGACAGCGTGAGGCTCAGCAATGCAACGCCGTGGCCCGCGAGCGCGGCCAGCATCGCATGCGTCTCGTCGGAAAACGACAGGCCCGAGGCCTTCATCGCACGCCCCCTCGGCGGTGCGATGCCGGCTTCACGAAACCAGCGCGGCCACACGGCGGGTGCGAGCGCCTGTGGCTGCCAGTCGCAATGGATCAGCTGATGCTTCGGCAGGTCTGCCGCGCGCTTCAAGCCCAGCATCGGGCTGCACAACGGCGCATAGCGCTCGGGCATCAGTTCGCGCGACACCAGCCCCGGCCAGTTGCCACGGCCTGAGCGCACAGCAATGTCGGCATCGCCGCGCGCCAGATCGACCAGGGTGTCGCTCGCATGCAGCCGCAGCTCCACCCCAGGGCTGGCCTTGCGGAACGCCTCCATGCGCGGCAGCACCCAGCGCGCGGCGAAGGCGGTGTTGGTGGTGAGGGTGACGGCCTGCGATGCGGCGGGGCGGCGCAGCTTGTCCACACCGGCTTCGAGCACGTCGAAGCCCATGCGCAGGTCGTCGAACAGTCGCTGGCCCGCGGGTGTCAGCGCGAGCTGCCGCGTGAGCCGGCGAAAGAGCGGCTGGCCCAGCGTGTCTTCGAGCGCGCGCACCTGGTGGCTGATGGCCGAGGGCGTAACCGAGAGTTCGAGCGCCGCGCGCTGAAAGCTCAGGTGTGCGGCCGCTGCCTCGAAGGCACGCAGCGACAGCAGCGGAGGCAGCCGTCGGGGAGGCCGGATAGATGAGCCAATCTCGTTCATAAGCGGAGAAATCGTCGTTTGTGATGGCAGGCCTGCATCCATAGATTCAAGGCCTGCGCGCCATTCTGGCAGCGCGGAATGAAAGACATCCATTCATCCATAAAGGCCATGACCATGAACCTCCTTCACATCGACGCCAGTGCCCGTCCGGGCCGTTCCGACACCGATCTCCACGGCTCGCACACGCGCCGTCTCTCCGCGCGTTTTGTCGAGCGCTGGCGCAAGGCGCGGCCCGACGACCGCATCGACTACCTCGACGTGGGACAGCGGCCGCCCGCGCACGTCGACAGCCGCTGGATCCATGCGGCCTTCACACCGTCGGCCGCGCGCGAGCCGTGGATGGCCGACGTGCTTGCCGAGAGCGACCGGCTGGTCGATCAGCTCATTGCGGCCGACGTGGTCGTGATCGGCCTGCCGATGTACAACTTCAGCGTGCCCGCGCAGTTCAAGGCCTGGATCGACAACATCGTGCGCGTGGGCCGCACCTTCGGCTTCGACCGTTCGCGCGGCGCGGTGCCGTACTGGCCGCTGCTGGCGGAAGCGGGCAAGCGCGTGGTGCTGCTCGGCGCGCGCGGCGACCACGGCTACGACGCGGGCGGGCGCATCGCGCATCTCAACCACACCGAGGGCAGCGTACGTTCGGTGCTCGGCTACATCGGCATCACCGATGTGTTCGAAGCGGCGGTGGAGTCCGACGAGTTCGGCGGGGAGCAGCTCGCGCAGTCGATGCGGCGTGCGGAGCAGCGCGTGGACGAGCTCGTCGATGTGTTGGCAGCTACTGACACCACGCTGTCAGCAGCGGCGGCATAGGATTTTTCGCTCCACTTCCTGAGCGAAAAAATGAAGCCCGACGTTTTGCTTGAGCGCTTTCCCCGCCCGCCCACCGCCGAGCTTTTCAGTCAGCGCGTGCTCGATTTCGACAAGGCCAAAGGGTCGATCCGCCTGAGCTTCATGGCCACCGATGCGTTTCTCAACCCCACGGGCGCGGTGCAGGGCGGCATCCTCGTCGCGATGCTCGACGACACGATGGGGCCGGCGTTGTGGGTCATGAATGGCGAAGAGACTTACTCCGTCACCATCGACCTCAGCGTGTCTTTTCTGGCGGCCGCGAAGCCCGGCCTGTTGTATGGCGAAGGCAGGGTCGTGCAGCGCGGCAAGACCATCGCTTTTCTCGAGGCACAACTGAGCGATCCGGACGGCCGCGTTGTGGCGCGCTCCACGGCCAGCGCGCGGGTCGTGAAGGCCTGACGACTCAATCCTTCTTCTGCATGGCAAGCAGGTAGCCCACGCTCAGCGAACGGTGGAGCCTGAAGTTGCGGGTGAGCAGGTTGTAGCCCAGGCCGCGCTGGTCCCGCAGCGCGAGGCCGGCATTGGCGGCCGCGCTCTTGAGTTCGTCAGGGCGGATGAGCTTGCGGTAGTCGTGCGTGCCGCGTGGCAGGATGCGCAGCACCTGCTCCGCGCCGAAGATCGCGATCAGCCATGCCCACGGCGTGCGGTTGATGGTGGAGAAAAAGACCCAGCCTCCGGGCTTCGCCATGCGGGCGCAGGCCTCGATCACAGCCGTTGGCGACGGTACGTGTTCGAGCATCTCCATGCATGTGACGACATCGAACTTCGCCTCGTTGTCAGCGGCCAGGTCTTCGGCGGAAATGGCCTGGTAGGTCACGTTCGCCGCGCTGCTGCGTGCATGAAGCGTTGCGACCTTCAGCGGCTTGTCGGCGAGGTCGATGCCGAGCACGTCCGCGCCGCGGTGCGCCATCGACTCGGCCAGGATGCCGCCGCCGCAACCGACGTCGAGCACCTTGCGGCCGTTCAGCGCGGCGAGCTTGTCGATCCAGTCCAGCCGCAGCGGATTGATCTCGTGCAGGGGGCGGAATTCGGACTGCGGGTCCCACCAGCGGTCGGCCAGGGCCTGGAATCTGGCCAGTTCGGCGGGGTCGAAGTTGGATGCTGCGCTCATGGTTCTTCTCCTTGGTTTACCAATGACCCCGCGACCGGTTCCAGCGGTAGAGCTGATGCGCGAAGAGGTTGTAGAGCCAGGCGCCGAGCGTTCGCAGCCCGGGCCACTGAAGCGGTCTTGCCAGCCAGCGCCATCGCGGAGCAAGGGCCAGCACGCCGGCGATGGCATCGGCACCGATGCGCGTGGCGCCCGAGGTGTCGACGAGGTGCAGGCGTTCGCGCACGTCCTCCAGTTGCAGGCCCAGCGGTTCGAGCACTTCCGGGCGGGTGTGCACGTCGATCCACTCGACGCTTGCGTCCGGTGTTTTCTCGCGCATGGCGCAGACGCCGGCATCACAGACGGGACAAGCGCTGTTGTAGTAGACAACCGTGCGCGGGGAGGGGGCGGTGGGTGCTTGCATGTCGTCGGCTCCTGTTCGGGCCATTCTGCCATTCATTTAGCTAAATGGCTAAATAACTAATTAGAGAATTGCCTACTCGCGAGCTAAACTGAACCGATGGAAAAAGTTTTCGAAGCGCTTGCCTCCACGCCGCGGCGCAAGATCCTGGCGTACCTGTCGGAGACCGAACTGTCGGCCGGCGACATCGCCTCGCGCTTCGACATGACCAAGCCTTCGCTCTCCAAGCACCTGAAGATCCTCGAAGGCGCGGGGCTGGTAAAGGCCGAGAAGCGCGGCCAGTTCGTGTTCTACAGCCTGCAGCGCGAGAGCCTGGCCAACACGCTGACCGGCTTCGTACAGGCGGTCTGCCCGGTGTCGAAGGCGCTGAAGAAAGAAAGCCGCGCCCTGGCCAGCAAGCGCTCGGCGGATTCCTCGGGCACCTGACGCAGCGCCCCGCGCTTTTTCCTTCCCGGAAGGCGAAAAGTACGGCAAAGGAATTCATTTTTCCGCCGTGCCACGCGGTTCACCGGAGCCTGTGTCCCTGAGTCTTTCTCCGCACGCGGAACGCACCGATACTCTGCCCGGAAACTCCCCGCCGGCAACGTACCGGCTCCGAACAAGTTCAATGACTCCAACAGGCTTCTCGAAAATCCGCTTCGGTTTGCACACGCGCCTGAGCCTCGGCGTGGCAGCAGTGGTTCTGCTGACCACTTTCGCAATCGCCACCTTCGCCCTGCATCTGGTCAAGAGCAACATGCGCGCCTCGATCGCGACCGAGGAGGTCGCCCGCGTGGGTGCCATCGCGGATGCGATCGACCAGAAATTCGGCAGCCGCCGGATCCTGCTGCAGACCTTTGGCGGCAGCGTGGAAGCGCAGGACCTCCAGGGCGCTGCGCTGCAGGCCTTTCTCGAGAAGCATGGCTCGCTGCGCAAGGCTTTCGACAACGTTGCATTCGTCGACATGGACGGCAACCTGGTAGCCAACCTGAACGGCGTGCAGGCGATCGGCAAGGTGAACGTGAAGGATCGCCCCTACTTCCAGCAGACGGTCGCTTCCAAGGCCGGCCTCGTGTCCGAGCCTTACCGCAACCGCCTCAACGGACTGGCGCAGGTGGCCATCACCGAGCCGGTGCTCGACAACGCGGGGCAGGTGAGGTTCGTGATCTCCGGCGCCATCAACCTGAAGGACCGGAACATCCTGGGCACGCTCGGCGACGTCAGGTTCGGTAAGACCGGCTACCTGTTCGTGACGACCGTGGACGGCATCGTGGTCGACCATCCGCAGACTTCGCGCATCCTGAACCAGGTCCAGGCGGATGGCCGCGGCAATGCCGAGATCCTGCGCGCGATGGCCGGTTTCCAGGGCTCGAGCGAGGGCATCAACGATGCCGGCGTGCCTGCCCTCTATGCCTTCGACCGCACCGAGCAGACCAACTGGATCGTCGGCGCCATGTATCCGCGCAGCGAGGCCTTCGCGAGCATCGACGCTATCGAGCGCGGTGCATTGTTCGGGGCGATGGCGCTCGCGCTGTTCGCGGGCGCACTGGCCCTGGGCGTGGCGCGCCGGCAGCTGAAGCCGCTGTCGGAGCTGCATCGGCACATGCAGTCCACGAAGGAGGCACCCGCAGCCGCCGCCGAGCCGCGCAGCAGTTACGCCCCCGACGAGATCGGCGACCTTTCGCGCACCTTCGACGAGCTGATGGCGCAGCGGCGTGCCATCGAGCTCAGCCTCGCGCGCAGCGAGGCGCAGGTGCGCACCATTGCCGACAACATTCCGGCGATGGTTTCGCATGTAGATGCATCGCTGCGCTACACCTTCGTCAATGCACACGTGCGGGCCCTGCACAACAACTCAGCGCTGGTGGGGCGCCTGATGCCCGAGGTGCGCGGCGCCGCAGACTTTGCGCTCGTGGAGCCGCACTTCATGCGCGCGCTGGCCGGCGAGACGGTGATCCTCGAGAAGTCGGGAGACCCGGCCCTGGGCATCGGCAACCGCACCTTCAAGGCCCACTACATTCCCGACGTCGATGCCGACGGCGTGGTGTGCGGCGTGTTCTCGATGACCTTCGACATCACCGAAGAAGTGAACATCCGCCGGGCCCTGACCGAGCAGGAAAAGCTGCTGCGCGACGTGACCGACAGCATTCCGGCGCTGGTCGGCTATTTCGACCGCGAGCAGAACTGCCTGTTCGCCAACATCCGGGCGCGGCAGATGGCGGGCCTGAGCGAAGGTGCACCGCTGCAGGGCACGACCATGCGCTCTGCCCTCGGCAGGGCGGTGTACGCGCAGCACAAGCCCTACCTTCCCGTGCTGTTCTCCGGCAAGAAAGTGCGCTTTCCGGTGCGTGCACCCATCCACGGCAGGGAGGGGTACTTCCAGGTCAACCTGATACCGGACAAGAACCTGCGCGGCGAGGTCGTGGGCTTCTACCTGATGTCCTTCAACATCACGGCGCTGAAAGAAGCAGAGCTGCGCCAGGCCGAGAGCGAACTGCGTCTGCGCGCCATCACCGACAACATGCCGGCGCTGATCACCTACATCGACCGCGAGGAGAAGATCACCTTCGCCAACGCCACCAGCCGCGAGTGGCTCGGGCTCGATCCGGTCCAGGTGCTGGGGCGCCACGTGCAGGAGGTGTCGGGCCGCGATGTGTACCTGTCGCGCCAGCCGATGCTCGCCCGGGCGCTGTCCGGCGAGCGTGTGGAGTTCGAGACCAGCACGCAGCGCGCGGGGTTCGACCGCGTCACGCAGGTGATCTACGTGCCCGACGTGCGCGCCGACGGGGCGACGCACGGCATCTTCTCGCTGGCGCTCGACATCACGGCGCTGAAGGTGGTGGAGCACAAGCTCATCGAGCTGGCGCGGCTCGACACGCTCACCGGCCTGCCCAACCGGCTGGCTTTCAACGAGTACCTGCCCGAAGCCGTGTTGCGCGGGCGGCTCACCGGCCATGCAATGGCGCTGATGTTCCTAGACATCGACCACTTCAAGGCCATCAACGACACCATGGGCCACGCGGTGGGCGATGCGGTGCTGGCCGAATACGCGCGGCGGCTGCTGGGTTGCGTGCGCGGCACCGACATGGTGGCCCGGCTGGCTGGCGACGAGTTCGTGCTGGTGCTCGAAGGCCTGAACGCGCCGGGCACCGCGGCCACGGTGGCGGCCAAGGTTGTGGAAAGCATCCGCACGCCGCCCTTCGTGGTGGACGGCCAGCGCATCGAGGTGACGACCAGCATCGGCATCGCGTATCACCGCGCGGCCGATTCCTCCGTGACAGCCGAAGAACTGCTGGCGCGGGCCGACGTCGCGCTCTACAACGCCAAGGCGGCGGGGCGCAACCGGTTCGAGTTCTTCATGCCGATGGAAGAGGCGCGTAGCGATTCGCCCACGCGGCAGCACTGATCATTCCGGCGGCCACTCATGGCCGGCCCAGCACGTGGTTCTCGTGGCGGCCTTCGCCCAGTGCGAACCAGGTCGTGCCTTTTCGGGCGAACCCGTGCTTCTCGTAGAAGCGGCACGCCCGCTGGTTCTGGACGTTGACCGTCAGCCACAGCGCATCGTTGCCTGTCCGGTCGCGGACCGTGGCACGGGCCTTGTCGAGTAGCGTGGAGCCCACGCCCGATCGGGTGAACGGCTCCTGCACGTAGAGCGTGCAGAGCTCGGTGCTGGCTGAGGGAACGAGGGCCTGCCGCGCACCGAAGCGCAGGCGCGCGTAGCCGACGAGATGGGCATCGGCCTCGGCGACGATCAAGGCGGTGTCTGCGTCGTTCGTCCACGCGATGAATGCGGCCGGCGTGAACTCGTCGAGCACGTAGCGCGCGAGCAGGTCGTTCACGCCCTCGGTCGCGTAGGTGGCGAGCCAGACCTGGATCGACAACGCCGCCAGCGCAGGAGCGTCGGCGGCGATGGCGGGGCGGGTGATGAGGGGAGCGTTGCGCATGCGGGATTCTGCAATCCCCAATCTCTTCACCCCCTGGAAGAGGATCAGACCCGCGCCGAAGCGCAATCCCCCAGCGCATTGCGCGGTTCGCGCCGGTCGAGCGAGCGGCTCCACAGCGCGATGGCCAGCCCCACCAGCGTGAGCAGCGCCGCCACCCAACCCAGTGCGCGCAGCCCCGGGCCATGGTCGATCACCACACCGCCAACCCAGGCGCCGAGCGCATTGCCAAGGTTGAAGGCCGCGATGTTCAGGCTCGACGCGAGGTTCTGGCCCGCGCCCGAGGCCTTCTCCAGCACCCGCAACTGCATGGGCGCCACGGTGGCGAACGAGGCCACGCCGAGCAGGCCGACGAAGACCACCGCGGTGAACGGCGTGCCGATGGTGAACTGCATCGCGCCGAGCACCACCGCCAGAGCCACCAGCGTGCCGAGCACGGCTGCCATCGGCGCACGGTCGGCCAGCTTGCCGCCGAGGATGTTGCCGACCGCAAGGCCGCCGCCGAACACCAGAAGGATCGGCGACACAGCCGACTCCGAAAGACCGGTGACCTGCGTGAGCAGCGGCTGGATGTAGGTGAACACCACGAACACGCCGGCAAAGCCGAGCACCGTCATCGCCAGGCCGAGCAGCACCTGCGGGCGCGCCAGCACAGCCAGTTCCTCGCGCAGCGGCGCAGGCTTTGCCTCGCCCTTTACGCGCGGCACGAACACCGCGAGCACCGTGAAGGCCAGCACGCCGATCAGCGTTACGGCCCAGAAGGCCGAGCGCCAGCCGAACTGCAGGCCCAGCCACGCGCCGGCCGGCACGCCGAGCAGCGTTGCGGCGGTCAGGCCGGTGAACATGATCGCGATGGCCGAGGCGCGGCGTTCGGGCGCCACCAGGCCGGTGGCCACCACCGAGCCGACGCCGAAGAAAGTGCCGTGCGCCAGCGAGGTGATGACGCGCGCGGCCATCAGCATTTCGTAGTTGGGCGCCACGGCACAGGCGAGGTTGCCGAGCGTGAAGATCGCCATGAGCGCCAGCAGCACGGTCTTGCGCGGCAGCTTGCGGGTGGCAATGGTGAGCACCGGCGCGCCGACCGCGACCCCGAGCGCGTAGCCCGAGATCAGCAGGCCGGCGGCCGTGATGGAGACATGAAGATCCGTCGATACCTGCAGCAGCAGGCCCATGATGACGAACTCGGTGGTGCCTATACCGAAGGCACCGGCGGTGAGGGCGAGTAGAGCGATTGGCATGATGCCCTGTACTGTGCGGACGAAAGCCTTCGATGACTAGAATGCCGCCGGTACACATACTTGTGAGTTGAACTCACAGATTGGAAGAAGAGCCATGCCGCGCATCGACGTCAACCGCTCCGGCGAAATGGAGGCCTTCGTGCAGGTGGTCGAGTCAGGCGGTTTCTCGGCGGCGGCGCGTCTGCTGGGCATGACGCCCTCGGCCGTGAGCAAGCTGGTGGCGCGGCTCGAATTGCGCCTGGGCATCCAGCTGGTGCACCGCTCCACGCGCAAGCTGCAGCTCACGCCCGAAGGCACGGAGTTCTACGAACGCAGCCTGCGCGTGCTGGCCGACATGGACGAGGCCGAGCGCTGCGCGGCGGCCGGCGCGGCGCCACGTGGGCGGGTGAGCATCAACGCCAGCGTCTCGTTCGGCCATCACAAGCTGGTGCCTCTGGTGCCGCGCCTGCTCGAACTACATCCGCAGATCACGCTCGACATTGCGCTGACCGACCGCATCGTCGACCTGATGGATGAACGCGCCGACATCGCGATCCGCTGGGGCCAGCTGCCATCGTCCGACCTCGTGGCGCGGCGGCTGGGCGAAACCAGCCAGGCCATCGTTGCCGCGCCGGACTACCTTGCGAAGTACGGTACGCCGCGCACTCCGCAGGAACTGGAGGCGCACAACCGCCTTGGCTGGAGTTACCGGCGCAACTCACCCGACTGGCCGCTGCGTGTGGACGGCCGCATGGTGTGGCTGCCCGTGGCCGGCCCGGTGCGCGCCGGCGACGGCGAAACGCTGCGGCAGTTGGCCATCGCGGGGGCGGGGGTGGCACGGCTGTCGCTGTATCACATACAGCACGACATCGACGCTGGCCGGCTGGTACCTCTGCTCGATGAATTCAACGCCGGTGAGATCGAGCCGATTCACGCGGTGTACATCGGCAAGGCGGGCACGCTGCCCGCGCGGGTGCGGGCGGTGCTCGACTTTCTGGTGGCTTGCTCGGGCGTGGGCGGCGGGCGCTACACGCTCAAGCGGACAGCGCCGATGCCGGGGAATTCCGCCGTCACCTGATCTCCGCGCCGGCAGGGCAGGATGCCGACCCACGAACCGGTGGTGACCACCGTGCCGGCGGGCACGGTCTGCCCGTGGCGCGTGAGGTGGCGCAGCCAGATCGGCAGCAGCCAGGTGGGGTCGGCCAGCGGATGCGTGCCTTCGCGCACCACCGTCTCAGCGTCGCCGATCTTCGCTTCGCAGTGCTGCGAGGCCCAGTCGATGGCGGCGTAGGGCTTCCACTCGCCGAGCACCAGTGCGCCGTGCACTTGCGAATCGGCCAAGCGGAGCAGGGCAGGTGTCGAGGCGAGGTCTTGCCAGCGCGTGTCGACTACCTCGACGGAGACGGTCATGGCATCGACGAGTGAGACGGCGCTTGCGTGATCGAGCTTCGCTGCCTGCGCGGGCGTGACGTCCTGGCCGAGCCGCAAGGCGATTTCGGCCTCGATGCCGGGCGTGTTGAACACGAGGTCGCTGAAGTTCGCGGGGCTCTGGCGCACGCCGGAAGGCGGCAGCGGCGCATGCGTGAGCGTCGCGCTGCGGGAGCCGCCACCGGACTTCCATGCGCCCGGTACTGGGCGACCGTCGAACCAGCCGAGTGCAGCCGCGACGGCGTCTTGCACCTCATAGGCTTGCGTGTCGGTTTCGAGCGTGCCGAGCCAGGGCGTGGCGTCGAGGGTGCGATTGCCGCGGCGTGCGGCCACGAGTGCGTCGGTGAGGGCAGTCTGGGATGGGGTCATTTTTCGGATCTTCTCAGCAAAACCTGGCTGGTGTCGGCGTCCTTTCGTGGAACACCGAGGAACCGGCTTTGCCGGGCCTCCGGTGTTGCCCCCGGAAGGGGGTTGGCGCAGCGACACGAAGTGCGCGAAGCCTGGGGGTGAGACTGGTTCTTCAGCTTTCGACGTGAACGTTGCCGTCCTTGACAACCTTCGCCCACTTCGCAATCTCGGTGCTGATGAACTGCCTGAACTTGTCCTGCGAACCACCGCCGTCTTCCGCGCCATAGGTGTCCATTCGCTCCTGCACATCAGGCATTGCCAGCACCGTATTCACGTCGCGATTCACCTTCTGCGCAATCGACGCCGGCAGCTTGCCCGGCCCGGCGAGCCCGTACCACGTGGTTGCCTCGAAGCCGGCAAAGCCTTGCTCCTGCATCGTCGGCACGTTGGGATGGCCCTTGGCGCGCTTGGTGCGTGTCTGCGCCACGGCGATGACGCGGCCGTTCTTCACGTGCGGCGTGGCGGCCGTCATGGTCTCGAAGCTGTACTGGATCTGCCCGCCCATGAGGTCGGCCAGCAGCGGGCCGCTGCCCTTGTAGGGCACGTGCAGCGCATCGACGCCGCCCTGCAGCTTGAACATCTCCAGCGCCAGGTGCTGCGCCGAGCCCGCGCCGGCCGAGCCGAAGCTGATGGTGCCGGGAGCGGCCTTGCAGGCGGACACGATGTCTTTCACCGTCAGCGCCTTCTGTCCCGGGTTGGCGATCAGCAGGTTGGGCGTGACGCCCACCAGCACGATCGGCACGAAGTCGCGCTCCACGTTGTAGCGCAGCTTGGGCTGCAGGCTGGGTGCGAGCGCATGGCTGTTGATGTGGGCCATCAGCAGCGTGCTGCCGTCGCTCGGCTGCTGCGCCACGTAGTCGGCCGCGAGCACGCCGGCCACGCCGCCCTTGTTCTCGACGATGACCTGCTGCCCCCACATGATGGTGAGCTTCTGCGCGACCACGCGGGCCAGCGCATCGGTGCCGCCGCCCGGCGGAAAGCCGACCACGATGCGCACCGGCCCCGAGGGCCATTCCTGCGCGAAGAGCCGGGGCACGCCCAGTGTGGCGGCCGCGGCGCCCGCGGCCTGGATCAACGAACGTCTCTGCATCTTCTTGGTCTCCGTCGTGGGTGGGAATGGTCCGATGCGCGCCGGGGCGGCCCCGTGTGCCTATGCGGCTTTTTGCAGCGCGGCCGGTGCCGTGTGGTTCGCGAAATGGTCCATCGCCGCATGCACGCCGCTGCCGGCCAGCTTGATGCCCGAGAGCTTCATGCCCATCTCGACGCCCGCGACCATCGCTACCAGCGTCAGGTCATTGCTGTCGCCCAGATGGCCCATGCGGAACATGCGGCCCTTGAGTTTGCCCAGGCCGGTGCCCAGCGAAAGATCGAAGCGCTGGTGGATCAGGCGGCGCAGCGCGTCGGCATCGATGCCTTCGGGCGTGATCACGCCGGTGAGCACGGGCGAGTACACGGCCGGGTCTGCGCACTGGATCGGCAGACCCCACGCATTGACCGCTGCACGCACGCCGGCGGCCCAGCGCTGGTGGCGCGCGAACACGTTGTCGAGCCCTTCGCCGAGCAGCATGTCCAGCGATTCGGAAAGGCCGTAGAGCAGGTTGGTATTGGGCGTATAGGGCCAATAGCCGTCCTTGTTCATCTCGACGATCTCGTCCCAGGCCCAGAAGGCGCGCGGCAGCTTCGCGCTCTTCGCGGCCTCGAGAGCGCGCGGCGAGAGCGCGTTGAAGCTGATGCCCGGCGGCAGCATCAGGCCCTTCTGCGAGCCGCTGATGGTCACGTCCACGCCCCATTCGTCATGACGGAAATCGGCGCTGGCCAGGCCCGAGATGCTGTCGACCATCAGCAGGGCGGGGTGGCCCGCAGCGTCGATGGCCTTGCGCACCGAGGCGATGTCGGAGGTGACGCCGGTGGAAGTCTCGTTGTGCACCACGCACACGGCCTTGATCTTCTTTTCGGTGTCCTTGCGCAGGCGGGCTTCGATGAGTTCGGCCTGCACGCCACGGCGCCAGCTGGGGGCGTTGGGCAATTGCGCATCGGTGCCCGACCACGAGAGGAACTCCGTCGATAGGCCGAGGCGCGTGGCCATCTTCTGCCACAGCGAGGCGAAGTGGCCGGTCTCGTACATGAGCACGTGGTCGCCGGGGCTGAGCGTGTTGGCGAGCGCGGCCTCCCAGGCGCCGGTGCCCGAGGCGGGGTAGATAGCGACCGGGTGCTTCGTCTTGAAGATCTGCTTGATGCCGCCGAGCACCTTCAGGCCCAGCGTGCCGAATTCGGGCCCGCGGTGGTCGATGGTGGGCAGGCTCATGGCCCGCAGGATGCGGTCGGGCACCGGGCTGGGGCCGGGAATCTGGAGGAAGTGGCGGCCGGTGGGATGGATGTCGAGTTGCAGCATGGACTGTCCTTTCGCATTCAGTTTTGCATTCAAAATGCTTTTTTGTTTGATGGTTTACCCTTATTCACTTAGGTTGTGAGCCTTCTTTTTTGCATTCAAAATGCAATCAAGAGGCAAAGCCATGACAGCCGACATCATCGAAATCTCCAGACTCTCCCTGCACGACCAGGTGGCCGCGCGCCTGCGCACCATGCTGGTCGAAGGGCTCATCGCACCTGGCGCCAAGCTCAACGAGCGCGAGCTGTGCCTGCAATTGCGCGTGTCGCGCACGCCGCTGCGCGAGGCCATCAAGCTGCTCGCGGCCGAAGGGCTGGTCGACCTGCTGCCCAACCGAGGCGCGGTGGCGGTGAAGCTCACCGAGGCCGACGTGCTCGACACCTTCGAGGTGCTGGCGATGCTCGAAGGCATGTCGGGCGAACTGGCCGCCAAGCGCATCACCGACGAAGAGCTGGCCGAAGTGCGCGCGCTGCACTACGAAATGCTGGCCTGCTTCTCGCGGCGCGACCTCTCGGGCTACTACCGCCTGAATGCACGCATCCACACCGCCATCAACGAGGCGGCCGCGAACCCGGTGCTGTCGAACACCTACCGCTCCATCAACGCCCGCGTGCAGTCGCTGCGCTTTCGCACCAACCAGAACGAGACGAAGTGGAAGCACGCCGTCGAAGAGCACGAACAGATGATCGATGCGCTGGCCAAACGCGACTCAGCGGCCATGCGCAAGGTGCTCGTGGCGCACGTGCTGCGCAAGCGCGACACCGTGCTGGAGTTGCTGCGCGCCGGCGAAATCTATCCCTCGGCCAAGTCGAGCTGAGCTTCTGACCTGCCAAAAGAAAAACGACCCACCATGCGCATCGATCCCGCCAGCCACATGCAGCCAGCCGGAACCGTTCTTCCGCCCAACGACACCTGCGAACTGCTTGCGCGCCGCCTGCGCTCCGACACGCAGGGCGAGGTGCTGTTCGACGACGGTTCGCGCGGGCGCTACGCCACCGACGCGTCGATCTACCAGATCACGCCCGTCGGCGCCTTCGTGCCGACGAACGAGGGCGACATTGCAACCGCCATCGACATCGCCCGCGACCTGAAGGTGCCGGTGCTCGCGCGCGGCGGCGGCACCAGCCAGTGCGGGCAGACGACCGGCGCGGCGCTGGTGATCGACAACAGCAAGCACTTTCGCCGCGTGCTCGAAGTGAACGTGGAAGAGGGCACGGCCACGGTCGAGCCCGGCCTCGTGCTCGACCACCTGAACGCGCAGCTGAAGCCGCACGGCCTGTGGTATCCGGTGGATGTGTCGACCAGTGCGCAGGCCACGCTGGGCGGCATGGCGGGCAACAACTCCTGCGGCTCGCGCTCCATCGCCTACGGCAACATGGTGCACAACGTGCTGGGTGCGAGTGCATGGTTGTCGAGTGGCGAACTGGTGGAGTTCGGAACGGTCGGCACGATGGGCGTGCGCGCGGCCGGCATCGCGCAGTTCTTGCGCGGGCTTGCACGCCAGCACCGCGAGCAGATCACCGAGCACTGGCCCAAGGTGATGCGCCGCGTGGCGGGCTACAACCTCGACATCTTCGACAACCAGAGCGAGCGGCCCTACACGGCAGACGGCAGCGTGAACCTCGCGCACCTGCTGATCGGCTCCGAAGGCACGCTGGCCTACACGAAGAACCTGAAGCTCAAGCTCGCGCCGCTGCCGCGCGCCAAGGTGCTGGGCATCGTCAACTTCCCGACCTTCCACGCGGCGATGGACGCGGCGCAGCACATCGTGAAGCTGGGGCCGACGGCGGTGGAGTTGGTCGACCGCACGATGATCGAGCTGAGCCTTGCCAACCCGGCCTTCAAGCCGACGGTCGAGACTGCGTTGATCGGCAAGCCGGCGGCCATCCTGCTGGTGGAGTTTTCCGGTTCGAACAAGGCCGCGTTGCTGCCGCAGCTCAAGCAGCTCGTCGAGCTGATGGGCGACCTCGGCCTGCCCGGCAGCGTGGTCGAGATGCCCGACGACGCGCGGCAGAAGAACCTGTGGGAAGTGCGCAAGGCCGGCCTCAACATCATGATGAGCCTCAAGGGCGACGGCAAACCCGTGAGCTTCATCGAAGACTGCGCCGTGCCGCTCGAACACCTGGCCGAATACACCGACGCGCTGACCGAGGTGTTCGCCCGGCACGGCAGCCGTGGCACCTGGTACGCGCATGCCTCGGTCGGCACGCTGCATGTGCGGCCGATTCTCGACATGCGCGCGGACGGCGCCGCCAAGATGCGCTCCATTGCCGAAGAGGCGAGCGCGCTGGTGCGCAAGTACAAGGGTGCGTTCAGCGGCGAGCACGGCGACGGCCTGTGCCGCGGCGAGTGGATTGAATGGCAGTTCGGCCCGGCCATCAACGAGGCGTTTCGCGCCATCAAGCGCAAGCTCGACCCGATCGGCCTGTTCAACCCCGGCAAGATCATCGACCCACCGCGCATGGACGATGGCGCGCTGTTCCGTTTCGCGCCGCCGACCGCGCCCAAGCCCTACCGCCGCATCGAACTGAAGCCCGTGCTCGACTGGTCGGGCTGGAACGTCAACGCCGACCCGGTGACCGAGGCGACGACCGCACCCGGCACCGGCGGCGACAGCACCGGCGGCCTCGCCAAGGCCGTGGAAATGTGCAACAACAACGGCCACTGCAGAAAGTTCGATGCCGGCACCATGTGCCCCAGCTACCGCGTGACGCGTGACGAGCAACACCTGACACGCGGCCGTGCCAACACGCTGCGACTGGCGCTGTCAGGGCAACTCGGCCCCGATGCCTTCACCAGCGAGGCCATGCACGACACCATGGACCTGTGCGTCGGCTGCAAGGGCTGCAAGCGCGATTGCCCCACGGGCGTGGACATGGCGAAGATGAAGGTCGAGTTTCTCGACCACTACAAGAAGCGCCACGGCCACACGCTGAAAGACAGGCTGGTAGCAAACCTGCCCGACTACGCGCACAAGGCCAGTCGCATGCCGTGGCTGCTGAACCTGCGCAACAGCGTGCCCGGCGCCGCATGGCTTGGTGAGAAGCTGCTGGGCTTCTCGGCCAAGCGCTCGCTGCCCGAATGGCGCAGCGACACCTTCTGGCGCGGCAAGGCCAACGAGCCCGGCCTGTTCGTCGAACGCGACGTGGCGCTGTCGATTGCGCGGCGCGGCGGCAAGGCGGCGGTGCTGTTCGTCGACACTTTCAACGGCACCTTCGAGAGCGAGAACGCCTTTGCAGCAGCGCGCGTGCTGCAGGCTGCGGGCTATGTGCTGCACACGGTCGAGAAGCGCGGCGGGCACCATTGCTGCGGACGCACCTTCCTGGCGAGCGGCATGGTCGCGCAGGCCAAGGAAAAGGCCGAGGCGCTGATCGACGCGCTGGTGCCGCTGGCGCGCGCCAGCGTGCCCATCGTCGGGCTGGAGCCATCGTGCCTGCTCACGCTGCGCGACGAAACGCTGGTGATGGGTTTCGGCGAAAAGGCCGAGATGGTGGCGAAGCGCGCGTTGCTGTTCGAGGAGTTCATCGCGCGCGAAATCAAGCTGGGCCGCTTCGAGCTGGCACTGAAGCCGGCCGAGGCGCCTATCCTGCTGCACGGACACTGCCACCAGAAAGCCTTCGGCGCGGTGAGCCCGGTGATGGAGGTGCTGAAGCTCATTCCTGGCGCGCAGCCCGAGCTCATCGAAAGCTCGTGCTGCGGCATGGCCGGCAGCTTCGGCTACGAGGCCAGCCATTTCGAGGTGTCGATGAAGATGGCCGAAGCCAGCCTGCTGCCGGCCATCCGCGCGAAGCCCGGCGCCATCGTGGTGGCCGACGGCACCAGCTGCCGCCACCAGATCGAGGACGGCGCGCAGCGCGAAGCGGTGCATGTGGCGGTGCTGCTGGAGCGGCATCTGCTGCACACCGACCCGGTGGTCGACGCGGGTTGACCGGGTGGGCGCGGGCAGGGCGGCGGCGCCTGCCGCAAAATGGCCAGCCGCCCGCTCCCATGTCGACAACGCTCACTTCTTCAGCCGCCCCTGCGCAGCCCACGCTGCGTCTTGCATTTGCGCTGTCGATGGGCGCGGCGGTTTCGCTCGGCATCACCCGCTTCGCATACGCATTGCTGCTACCGCCCATGCGCGCGGACCTTGGCTGGAGCTATGCGCTGGCCGGCGGCATGAACACGGCGAATGCGGTCGGCTACCTGGTCGGTGCGCTGATCACGCCGATGCTGATGCGGCGCTTCGGCACGACGCGGCTGCTGGTGGTCGGCGCGGTGTTGGCCAGCGTGTTCATGGCGGGCAGCGGTTTCGTGACCGACGCGCCGGCCTTGCTGCTTCAGCGCCTGCTGGCCGGGGTGGCCAGCGCATGGGTGTTCGTGGCGGGAGGGTTGCTTGCAGCGCGGCTCGGCGAGGCAGGTTCATCACGTGGCGGCCTGCTGCTTGGCATCTATTACGGCGGCACCGGCTTCGGCATCCTGCTGTCGGCGCTGCTCGTGCCGCAGGTGTTGCGGGCGGCATCGGGCGTGCCGCACGGATGGGCCTGGGCGTGGTGGGCGCTGGCGTTGGCGAGTGCAGCCGCCACCTGCCTGCTGGCCTGGGCTGGCCGCGCGATGCCTGACAGGCCAGCGCCAGCGGCAGCCGCCGCTTCGGCGGACGCTGCGCCGCCGGTCGCACTGCATCGCTTCGGCTGGGCGCTCGCCGGGTATGCCTTGTTCGGCATGGGCTACATCGGCTACATGACTTTCGTGATCGCGCTGCTGCGCGAGCAGGGGGCGAGCGCTTCTTTCGTCACGCTGTTCTATTCCTTGCTGGGCATTGCCTGCGTGGCGTCGTCGCGGCTGTGGGCCGGGCTGCTCGACCGTTACCGCGGCGGGCAGCCGCAGGCACTGCTGAACGGGCTGCTCGGCGTGGCGACGCTGCTGCCGGTGCTGAGTGCGTCGGCGCCGGTGGCGCTGGTTTCGGGCGTGCTGTTCGGTGGGGTGTTCCTGTCGGTGGTGGCTTCGACCACTGCGCTGGTGCGCCACAACCTGCCGCCGTCGCGCTGGGCGCAGGGCATCAGCATGTTCACCATCATCTTTGCGCTGGGGCAGATCGTCGGGCCGACTGTCACTGGATGGATTTCCGACGGCCCTGGTGGGCTGGCGCGGGGCCTGGTGGCTTCGGCAATGGCCCTTTGGCTCGGCGCTGTGCTTGCGTCGCGCCAGCATTCGCTGTCACAGGAGACGCCATGACGGGCTTTGCCTTGTTCGAAACTTCCATTGGCATGTGCGCCCTGGCATGGGGACCGCGCGGATTGGTCGGCGTGCAGCTGCCCGCCGACAACGGCGAGGCAGCCACGCGTGCGCGCATGAAGCAACGCTTTCCGGACCTGAATGAAAGCTCGCCGAGCGAAGCAGCGCAACGCGCCATCGCCGCTATCCAGGGCCTCCTGCAAGGCGTGCACGACGACCTGGGCCACATCGAGCTCGACATGCGTGGCGTGTCGGAATTTCACCAGCGCATCTACGCGATCGCGCGCCGCATTCCGCCGGGGCAGACGCGCACCTACGGCGAGATCGCCGAAGAGCTGGGCGACAAGGGCCTGTCGCGCGCCGTGGGTCAGGCCATGGGCCACAACCCGTTCGCGCCGGTGGTGCCTTGCCATCGCGTGCTGGCGGCGGGCAACAAGCCCGGCGGCTTCTCGGCCGGCGGCGGGGCGTTGACCAAGCTGCGCATGCTCGACATCGAGGACGCGCGGCCCAACGGAATGGCGTCGCTTTTCTAGTACGTACGGCATCCCTCGAATGGGGGATGTAGAAGCGTCGGCAAACACGCACAGTTGCAACCCTCACGGGACGAGGGAGGCGCGGCGTGCAACTCTGGCTTGAGCAAATCGAGAAGGCGCGGGAGCGAAGCGAAGGCATCGACCTGCGATCTCTTGCCGACTATGCGAGAGACAAGACCCCGCGCGAACTGAGCACGCCGAAGCAGCTCGATGACCGCAGGAGCTTCTTGCGCGAAAGCCTGGGCGACGATGAAAAATCTGCCGTCGCGTATGAGCGAATCATCTCCGGCAGCGAGATACAGGACGTCAACTACCTGGCTCGTGGCGCGCGAGCCGCAAAGGCGGTCAGTCGCATCCTGATCAGGGACACGGCAGGGCGGCTTGTGGCTTACGGCACCGGATTCCTGATAGCGCCGAACGTGCTCATCACGAACAACCACGTTCTGCCATCCATCGAGTCCTGTCGTCGCTCGGAAGCCCAGTTCGAATTCGAACTCGACATCGACGGTGCCGCACTCAACCCCACGACCTACAGCCTTCAGGCACAGGAACTCTTCTTCACTTCGAAAGACCTCGACTTCACCGTCGTGGCCGTCACCTCCAGTTCGACAGTGGGAGATGGCCAGCTCGAACACTATGGGTTCCTGCCGCTCGTAGGTGCCACCGGCAAGGCATCGGACGGTGAGTGGCTCACCATCATCCAGCACCCCAACGGCGACCGCAAACAGGTGTGCGTGCGCGAGAACAAGCTTCTCAAGCGCACGGACGACGTGCTCTGGTATTCGACCGACACGCTCGGGGGATCTTCAGGCTCCCCGGTTTTCAGCAACGACTGGTATGTCGTGGCACTTCACCACAGCGGCGTACCGGATGAAAGAGATGGCCGTACGCAAACCATCTCAGGCCGCGACTACGACCCCGCAAAAGACGGCGAGCAGGACATCAAGTGGATTGCCAACGAGGGCATCCGCGTCTCCCGCATCGTCGAGACGCTTCATGCAGCCCTTCCCGCGCATCCGTTGCTCCAGCCGGTCTTCGGCGCCACGCCGGAAAACTCGCGGCTGATGCTTCCTTCCGTCGACCTGCTGCAGTCAACGGCGACCCATGCTGCCGGGAGCTTGCCGCTTCCCGGTCCGCTCATTCAACAAACCCCAACCCGGAAGACGACCATGAACGACATGCAATCTGGTGGAAGAAGGACCCTCACGGTGACGCTCGGCATCGAATCGGATGGAAGCGTCTCCGTCCTCCGATCCGGTCCCGCTGCCCGCGAGTCGCAAAGCGTTTTCGAAGAAGCCGCACGTGCCAAGGCGAAGAAACCAGCCCCCGCCATCGACGTGCCCTTCAATGCGAAGTACGACGATCGCAAAGGCTTCGAAGCCGGGTTCCTCGCGCCGGGCAAGCCCGAGATGTCGGTGCATCTGCCGCTGCTTGGCAAGGCTCTTGCGAAGGAGACGGTAGAACTGGTCGACGGCCCCCCGGGCGAGAACGTGCTGAACTATCACGGCTACAGCCTCGTGATGCACAAGGCGAGGCGGCTGGCTCTCTACTCGGCAGCCAACGTCGACTTCAGCGGCCGGTTCGAACTGGCCCGGCCGGCGGACGTGTGGAGGCAGGACCCGCGGATTCCCGCAAGCGCACAGCTGACCAACTTCTACTACGAGAACAACCAGTTCGACCGTGGCCATCTGACGCGCCGTGAAGACATGGAATACGGAGCCACCCGCCTGGCTGCGCTCACCACTGCGGCAGATACCTGCCACTGGAGCAACTGCACGCCCCAGCATTCCAAGTTCAATCAGAACAAGGAGCTCTGGCAGGGCATCGAACGCCACATCTTCGAGGACGCGATCAAGCTCGACAAGTTCAGGGCGCAGGTCATCACGGGCCCCATCCTCGAAGAAAGCGACCCGGTCTGGGACAAGTACCCGAAGATCCAGTATCCGGTTCGCTTCTGGAAAGTCGTCGCGGCGATCACGGCTAGCGGCAAGCTGTTTGCCACGGCCTACATCCTCGATCAGTCGGGTGTGATCGAGGAATTTGGCATCGAGGCTGCACGCGAGATTCCTTTCGATGCCTACAAGACCTTCCAGGTCCAGATCAATGAAGTCGAGCGGCTCACCGGGCTCAGTTTCACGGGCGGTCCGGTCAGGAGGGTGTTCTCGCTTTCCACTGTCGATCCGCTGGCCAAGAAGCCTGTAAGAAAGCCCACCAGAGTTCGTGCGCAGGAGTCCGCTCTGGTTGACGTACCGGATGGCTGGCTGCCGCTCGATTCTCTGGAGTCGATGGTGCTTCCCGACCTGGAGTAAACGAAGCTCAGGTGGCCGGCACAGGCAACCGGTGCAGCCCCGCGATGCGCGACGCGAAGATGATCGCCGCCTGCAGAACGAACCCGGCCAGCGCCAGCAGCAGGCACGCCGGCTCGCCCCAGGCCGCACCAACCAGGCCGCCGAGCGCCGCGCCGATGGGGCGCGCTCCCGCATTGATCGTGAGGAACACGGCCGACACCCGGCCCAGCATGGTCGAAGCCGTCACGCTCTGGCGTAGCGTGGTCGAGGTGATGACCCAGACCATCGGCCCCGCGCCGAACAGGAAGAACGAGAGCGCGGCCAGCGCGGCGGTCGGCACCAGGAGCGTGGCTGCCATCGTCGCTGCTGCAACAACCGCGACCGCGGGGCCGACCTGGATCGCGCGGCCGAAGGGCAGGCGCGCCACAACGCGCGGCGTGAGCAGCGCGCCAACGACCATGCCCGCGCCGTACATCGCCAGCGTGAAGCCGACCGCCTGCGCGCCGAGGCCGAGCACCCGCACTGCATAGGGCACATACCCGGCCTGCAGCACGAACCATGAGATGTTGAACACCGCGCCGGTCATCAGCATCGGGCGCAGCATGTCGTGCTGCCAGACAAAGCGCGCGCCGTCGCGCACTTCGAGCAGCGGATGCCGTCCGGAGGCGGGTGCGCGCGGTGCTTCGGTCAATCGCAGCAGCAGGCCCACGGCCGCCACCGACAGCACTGCTGCCAGCACGAACGCAGCAGGAGCACCGGCCCACGCCACCAGTGCACCCGCGAGTGCGGGACCGGCGGTGAACGCGGCACTGCGCGCCAGTTCGAGTCGCCCGTTGGCCGTTGCCAGCGCTTCGCGCGGCACGAGCGCCGGCACCAGCGCGGGCGCCGCGACGCTGAAGCCCACGGTGCCGACAGCACCCAGGAAACCGAGTACCGCCAGCCAGCCGACGCTGAGCTTCGACGCGAACACCATCGCCAGCAGCACCAGCAGCGAGACCGCCCGCAGCCCCTCGGCCCAAACCATCAGCTGTCGCCGCGACATGCGGTCGGCGAGCAGGCCCATGGGCATCGAGACCAGCAGGAAGGGCAGCGTCTGCACCGCCGCGAGAAAACCGATTTCGCCCGGCCCTGCGCCGAGTGCCAGCACGGCGACCAGCGGCACGGCCGCAAGGCTCAGTTGCTCGGCGGACTGCGCGGCGAGGTTGGACCACGCGAGGTTCAGGAAGGAAGGGGGGAGCGGTGTTGTGAGTGTTGTGAGTGTTGTATGGGTCATGCCCTCATCGTGCGATCGGAGGGCTCATGTCGCTGGCCGTTTCCGGACGCGCGAGCATCAGCGCCGCGGCTTCGGCTTCGATGCAGGCGCAGGCGCGACGACCTCCATCACGAAATCGATGAACGCACGTACCTTCGCGGCCGGCAGGTGGCGCGACGGATAGAGCGCATAGAGCGGAAGCCGCTCATCGGGCCAATCAGGAAACAGATCGACCAGCTCGCCGCCGTCGAGCTGCGGCTGAATGCCCACGGCCTTGATCTGCGCCACACAGATGCCGGCGAGCACCGTCTCCAGCACGGTGCCCGGGTCGGTGAGCAGCAGTCGTCCGGTGGCTGGCACCTTCACGAGTTTGCGGCCGCGCTGGAACTCCCACGTATAGGGCTGCCCCGTGGCCGGGTTGCGTACCTGCAGGCAGGCATGGCCGACAAGGTCTGCTGGCTTGGCAGGGTGGCCGTGCCGCGCCAGGTAGGCCGGCGTGGCCACGGTAACCACGCGCGAGTCCATCAGCTTGCGGGCCACCAGCGACGACGACGGAGGCTCGCCGAAGCGCACGGCGATGTCGAAGCCCTCGGCCACCAGGTCGCCGAGCTGGTCGCGGGCGATCAGCTCCAGCGTGAGCTCGGGGTACAGCGCAAGAAAGCGCGGCAGGTGCCGCGCCAGCAGCAGGCGAGAGGTGAATGCGTCGGTGTTGACGCGCAGGCGCCCGCGCACCGCGCCGGATGCACCTGACGCGATCGTCACCGCGTCCTCGATGCCGAGCACCAGCGGATTGATGTTGGCGTAGAGCAGCCGGCCCTCGTCGGTGAGGTTCAGCGAGCGGGTCGTGCGGTCGAACAGCCGCACGCCGATGCGGCCCTCGAGCCGGGCAATGGCGCGGCTCACACCGGAGGGCGTGAGGCCGAGTGCGTTGGCGGCGCTGGCGAAGCTGCCGCCTTCGACCACGGCGGCCAGCACGCTGACGTTGGAGAGAAGGCGTCCGTCGAGAGTCATTTTTTATTCGTGATCAGTTGTCATGAATGATATGCCTTGAGGTCGCTTTACTCAAAGATGAGGCGTTTCTACGATTCGCTCCATCGCAATCAAGTGAAGAAAGAAAGTCTCATGTACGCAATTACCGGAATCACGGGCCAGGTCGGCGGCGCCGTCGCGCGCGCTTTGCTGGCCCAGGGCAAGCCCGTTCGCGCGGTCGTCCGCGACGAAGCCAAGGGCCGTGTCTGGGCGGAGCTCGGCTGCGAGGTCGCCATCGCAGCGATGGACGATGCCGCGGCATTGGCGCGGGCCTTCGCGGGTACGGCCGGCGTCTTCGTGCTGCCGCCGCCGAACTTCGACCCCGAGCCGGGTTTTCCAGAGGCCAGGGCCGAGAACGCCGCGGTGCGCCAGGCACTCGACACCGCCCGGCCGCCGCGCGTGGTGTGCCTGTCGACCGTCGGCGCACAGGCCGCGCAGCCCAATCTGCTGAGCCAGCGCACGTTGATGGAAGAAGCGCTGCGCACGCTGCCGTTTCCGGTCACGTTCCTGCGGCCGGCGTGGTTCCTTGAGAACCTGCGCTGGGACATTACTCAGGCCAGCGAGCAGGGTGTGCTGTCGAGCTACCTGCAGCCGCTGGAGCGGGCCGTGCCGATGGTGGCCACGGCCGATGTGGGTAGCGTTGCCGCCGAACTCCTTGTGCAAGAAGGCGAGGCGCCGCGCATCGTCGAACTCGAAGGCCCCGAGCGGCTGACGCAGCACGCGATTGCAGCTGCGCTCTCGCAGGTATTGGGCCGCCCGGTGCACGCGGAGGTGGTGCCGCGTGAGACCTGGGGCGCGATCTTCCGCGCGCAGGGCATGCGCGACCCGGTGCCGCGCATCCAGATGCTCGACGGCTTCAACGAAGGATGGATTCGCTTCGAGGGAAGCGATGCGAGCGTGCGCAGAGGCAAGGTGGGCGTGTCGGAGGTGATTCGCTCGCTCGTCGGCTGATTGGCTAGGGCCTGCTCACACTATTTCCGGGGTCGCGTTGGTGGGCCAAGGGGCTGGATGCAAGGCGCACGGGCGCAGCAAGGCTGAAGCCTTGCAAGCGCGGGCAACGCCGCAGACAGCCCCTTGGCCCGCCAACCCTGCGGGAAGGTCAGCCAGCGAGGGCCACTCGGCGTTGCGTTCCTTGCGCGTGCGCATGCACGCGCGGCGTCACGCGCCTTGATTGGCCCTCGCTGGCTGACCTTCGCGACCCCGGAAATAGTGTGAGCAGGCCCTAGGCGCTCCCGGCCTGCATTTCCTCGAACCACTCGGCCACGTACGCCGCCTCCGATGCGGCGTCGGGCGCCAGGCCGTAGTAATAGCGCTCCAGCGTCATGCGCAGCGCGGGCAGCGGCGATTGCAGGCGGCCCGAGGCCAGGTCGTGCGACACCAGCGAGGTCGGCGCCAGCGCAACGCCCAGTCCGTCGACCGCGGCCTGGAGTACGAAGTGCAGGTGGTCGAACTGCAGCCGGCCCGCCGGACGGGTGCGCGGGGCGCCGACCTGCTTCTTCCAGGCGTCCCAGTCGTCCTTGCGCGTCTTGGCCGACAGCAGCACGTGCGAGGCGAGGGCGCGCAGGTCGGGCAACGGATGCGTCTCGAACAACGCGGGCGCGCCGACCACCAGCACCTCGTCTTCGAGAAAGGGCTGCACTTCGATCGAAGGCGGCCAACCGTCGAGTCCGCGGCGCACCGCGATGTCGAAGCTGTCGATGGCCTGTTCAGGCATGACGGTACTGGTGACAACCTGCGGCTCGATGTCGGGATAGCGCTCGACGAAGGAAGGCAGGCGCGGAATGAGCCAGCGCACTGCGAAAGAAGGGCGCACGTTGATCCGCACCGCCCGGGCGGGCCCCTGCAATTGCAGCGAGCGCGCCGCCGCGCCGATCTGCGCAAGCGCCGGCTCCACCTCCGCGAAGAACTGCTGCCCCTCGGCAGTCAGCGCGACCTGGCGGATGCGTCGTTCGAACAGCGCGACGCCAAGGAACTCTTCCAGGCTCTTGATCTGCCGGCTCACCGCGCTGTGCGTGACATGCAGTTCGAGCGCTGCGCGAGTGAAACTGAGGTGGCGCGCCGCGGCGGCAAAGGCCCGCACGGCGTTGAGGGGAGGCTCTCGAAGCGGCATGCGTGCGATTTTCTCACGCATGGCGGGCGTTAATGTCGTTTGTCGGGGTGGCATGTGGCGGCGCACCATCAGGGCTCGATGTCACGAATACCCCTCGCTTCCAACCCCACCCCCACTGACCTGAATTCCCGCCACGCGGCGATGGCGCTCGGTCTTTCGCTGCCGGCCGACGTCGTGCTCTACCTGCTGCTGCCGATGTATGCCAGCGAGTTCGGCGTGACGCTGGCCGAAGCCGGCATGCTGCTCGCGGCCAACCGGCTGGTGCGCATTGCCGGCTATGGATTCGTTGCACGCTTCTACGCCCGCAACGGCGACCGGCTGACCTGCACGATCGCCGTCCTGGCAGCGGCAGTGTGCGGACTCGGCTACGCCACGCTCTCGGGCTTCTGGGCGCTGCTGCCGCTGCGGCTGATGTGGGGCCTGTGCTTCGCGGCGCTGAACCTGTCGACACAGGCGCTGGCCACGGCCGACCCGGTGGGTGCGGCTCGGCGCAACGGGCGCTCGCGCGCCTTCATCGCGGTAGGGCCGGTGCTGGCGCTGCCGCTGGGTGCGCTGCTGGCGCACTGGAGCGGGCCGCGCACGGTCTTCGGCATCCTCGCGGTGTTTTCGCTGCTTGCGTGGTTCGTTACTCGGCGGCTGCCGGCGGTGCCGCATCCTGGGGCCAAGCCGAGGCGGCGCTTCAGCCGGCCCAACAGCCTGGACAGCTGGTCGTTCATGGAAGGGCTGACGCTCGACGGGCTCTTCATCGTCGGCCTCTCGTACCTCGGCAAGGACCTGCTGCCGGGTGGCGCGGTGATCGTGGCCGGTGTGCTGATGGCGCTGCGCTACCTGGCGGAGATTTTGCTGAGCCCGGTCGGCGGCCACATGGCCGAGCGCTTCGGCGCTGAGCGTTTGCTGGTGGGCCTGTCGCTCGTCACGGCCATTGCGCTCGTGGGCTTCGGCCTTGGCTGGCTGTGGAGCTGCGCGGCGCTGATCGTGGTGCTGCGCGCCTTGCAACTGCCCTTGCTGCCGCCCATCGTGGCCCGGCGCACGCCCGGTCCGGAGCGCGTGCAGGCGCTGGCCGCGCGCTCGGTGTGGCGCGACATCGGCGCCGGCACCGGGCCGCTGATTGCGGGCCTGCTGCTGCCGGTTGCGTCACCGCCTTGGATCTACGGCGTGGCTGCAGCGCTTCTTGCGCTGGCGGCGCTGGCCTGCGGCTGGAGCGCGTCATCGCCCGCAGCCGATGCTGCGCGCACGGCCGGCTGAACCGTCACACTATTCACCCGGGAATCATCGCCATGACCACGACACCGCATGCCATCGACACCGTGACGAAGCTCGAAGCCCTGTTCGGCGAAGCCGGCGAGGCCTCGCTCAAGAAAGAGGTTCCGTACCTGCACCCGGCCTACCAGGCGCTGATTGCCGCGTCGCCCTTTGCCGTGCTCGCCACCACCGGCCCCGGCGGCCTCGACGCCTCGCCGCGCGGCGATCCGCCGGGCTTTGTCGTTGTGCAGGACGAGAAGACGCTGCTCATGCCCGAGCGCCGCGGCAACAACCGCATCGACAGCCTGCGCAACATCGTGGCCGACCCGCGCGTGGCGCTGCTGTTCCTCATTCCCGGGGTGGGCGAGACGCTGAGGGTGAACGGCAGGGCGCACATCACGGTCGAGCCAGCGCTGCTCGAACGCCTCGCAATGGACGGCAAGCCGCCGCAATGCGTGATCCGGATCACCGTCGACACGGTGTTCTTCCAGTGCGCCCGGGCGATCCAGCGGTCGAAGCTGTGGACGCCGGTGCCGGCGGATGCGAAGCGCGAGGTGCCGACGCCGGGGGCGATTCTTTCGGCGCTGACCGCGTCGGAGTTCGATGGGGAGACGTATGACCGGGAGCTGCCGGCGCGGCAGCGGGCGACGCTGTATTGACTTGAAAGCCTGTTTCAGTCGCCCATGAAAAAAGCCCGCATCAGCGGGCTTTTTCAAGCGGTTTGCACCGGGGGAATCAACGCACCCAGTGGCAAACACGGTGGTGATGACGCGCGTCCCACTTGCACACCTTGTGCTTCTTGGGGTGGTACGGCGCGGCCGAGGCGATGCTCGGTGCCAGCATGGCAAGGCCGGCGAACGCGAGGATGCTGGAGAGGATGAGCTGCTTGGTCTTCATGGGGTTCTTTCTAAGCAAAGACATCGATCAAAGGAATGCGTCGTTCAACGGGCGCCCTTGCAGAACGCCCTGGCGCCACATTTAGATGACATTTGGTAGCGGTTGTGGCGTGAAAAATTGCACGAGGCGCAGGGCCGGGGGCGTTGGGGCTAACCCGAATCAGGCCCGCCCAGGCGCAGCCTGCTCGGTGCGCGAGTCGTGCCCGATGATCAGCACCAGCCCGAACGCCACCGCCGACAGCAGCGCCAGGAAGATCACGGCGTAGATGTCGTTGCCCATCCGGTCCTTCAGCGCGCCGAAGATCGTCGGGCCGATGTAGCCGCCCAGGTTGCCGATGGAGTTGATCCACGCAATGCCCGCCGCGGCCGCGGTGCCGCTCAGGATGGCGGTGGGCAGCGTCCAGAAGGTGGGCAGCGCGCTGAAGATGCCGAAGGCGGCCAGCGTCACGGCGGCCATCTTCGGGATGGGCGCGCTGGTCTGGGCGGCCAGCACCAGGCCAACGAAGATGCAGGCCAGCGGAATCAGCAGGAACCACTTGCGCTCCTTGCGCGCGTCCGACGCTCGCGTCCAGAACAGCATCGCGATGGCGCCCACCAGGTAAGGAAAGGCGTTGATGAAGCCGATCTCCACGTTGCTCAGCCCACCGAAGCCCTTGATGATCTGCGGCAGGAAGAAGCTCAGGCCGTACAGCGGCACGGTGATGCCCATGTAGACAAAGCCCAGCCCGATCACGCGCGGGTTCAGCAGCGATTGCTTCCACGAGATCTTGTTGATCGACTCGCGGTTGCGGCGCTCCGAGTCGAGCGTCTGCTCCAGCCAACTGCGCTCTTCGGTGGTGAGCCACTTGGCGTCCTTCGGGCCGTCGGGCAGGTACATCAGCACGAAGAAGGTCAGGATCAGCGAGGGAATCGCCTCGAGGATGAACAGCCACTGCCAGCCGTGCATGCCGCCGACGCCGTCCATGTTGAGGATGTAGCCCGAGATCGGCGAGCCGATGACGGTCGAGATGGGAATGGCGAACATGAACCAGCCCACGATGCGCGCGCGGTACGCCGCCGGAAACCACAGCGTGATGTAGAAGATCACGCCCGGGAAGAATCCGGCCTCGGCAATGCCCAAGAGGAACCGCACTATGTTGAAGCTGGTCGAGCCGCCCACCCAGGCCTGGGCCGCCGAGAGGATGCCCCAGCTGAACATGATGCGAGCGATCCAGCGGCGCGCACCGAAGCGCTCCAGCGCCATGTTGCTCGGCACCTCGAACAGGAAGTAGGCAAGGAAGAAGATGCCGGCGGCGCTGCCGAACACGGCGGCGGTGAAGCCCAGGTCCTTGGACATGGCCGCGCCGGCAAAGCCGAGGTTCACGCGGTCGAGGTAGGCGATGAAGTAGCTGACCATGAGCAGCGGCAGGAGCCGCCAGCTGATCTTGGAGATGGTTCTTTGTTCGACGGGGTTCACGGTTGGTTGTCTCCGGTGTTGGATGGTTTTATGGAGCTTGTCGGGAAGGGGGAGGGGCGGCGGTGCCGCCGGGTGTCATGACTGCTGTTGTTGCCGTTGTTGTTGTGCCCTCATGATCTGGTGCCGTTGCCAGTAGTGCCCGACGGCGGCCTTGAAGTTTTCTTTCTGCTTGCCAAGGCCCGCGAGCTTCACCTTGGTGGTGCGCGCGCCCAGCATGCCCTTGTCGTGGTGGGTGACGATGAGGGTGTCGCCGAAGCTGCTGTCCTTGTAGGTCAGGCCCTTGACTTCGTCCCACCCGATCGTCGAGCCTCCATCGGCACCGGGGTGCAAGCCGGCGTAAGTGATGTCGATGCGCTCGCCGTTCTTCAGCGCGAAGCTCACCGGCGGAAAGTGCCGCAGCACCACTGCGCGCTCTTCCTCGGTGGCCGGCTCGTAGCGGTAGGCCAGGCTCAGCTCGTGGTTCTGCACGAAGCGCTGCTCGTACTCGCTCCACAGGCGCTGCTCGATGGCGGGGGCGGTTTCGATGTCGTCGGCCCATGAGGCCTCAGGTGCGGTCGCGACGATGGCGCCGTAGGCGCTCTCGGGCACGTGATGGCCGACGTTGCGCATGCGCTCCAGCAGCGGCGGATGACTGTCGTAGGGATGCGGCACGTCGGCCGTTTTCATCGCCTCGATGAAAACGTCTGAGTTTGCATAAGGCGGCAGGCCATCCGCGACGAAGCGGGCGATGCCCAGCGCGCCGTCATGCTCGCGGTTCTGCGCGAACAGCTTGCGCTCGACGTCGTTGCGGTAGCTCGCGTAGGCCGAGATCTTGATGAGCGATTGCACGATGGCGTGCGGCGCAGTGAGGCCGGCGGCCACGCGGTCGGCCTTGTATTCGCGCTCGCGGCTGTCGCGCGCCAGGGCGAACGAGAAGATCATGCGGTACAGCCGTAGCAGGTAGTGCGCAACGATGGTGAGGCCGCCACTGCGCATCTTCCAGGTGTACTGGTCGAACTGCAGCAGCTTGGGGCCGAGCGCCGCGCTGCTGCGGGTGTCGCCGCCGCCCAGGTGGGCCAGTTCGTGCGCGAGCACTGCATCAGCTTCGGTCTGGTCGAGCACGCGCAGCAGCGGAAGGCTGACGAACAGCGTGCGGCCTTGAAAGGTGCGGCCCTTGACTTCGCACGGTGCTTCGGTCACGAAGAAGTTGGTGTCGATGCCGGCCACGATCTGGTCTGGCGGCGTGGTCTTGACGCGGCCAGCCAATTGCCGGATGCGCTCCCACAGGCGCGGCGCGTCGGCCTGCGAGATCAGCTCGCCCTCGATCTCGTTGCCCCAGGGCAGCTTCTTGAACAGCGTGTAGATCGCATAGAACACCGCGGCCCCGGCCGCGATGCCCGCCAGCGCGATCAGCTTGACGTAGTAGCTCTGCCAGAAGTACGCCGTGAGCCAGAACGACAGCCACACCAGCATCGCGCTTTGCAGCACGACCTCGACCGCGCTCGACACCGTCATGAGCCGCCAGCCGGCGACGAAGCTGGCATAGCGCAGGCCGCGGTTGGCAAAGGCCAGCGCGCCCAGCACCAGTGCCGCCGCGAGCAGCGCGGCGCCGAGCACGATGGTCCAGATGGCGGCGCGGTCGGCCCAGTGGAACTGCCACTGCATGGAGTAGGGGCTGCACACCTTGTCGTGGAAGTTCCGGTCTTCCGGCGCAGTGGCGTCACAGGCCTTGGAGAGCGGATGGCTGCGGTAGAACTCGGTGGCCTCGGTCTTGTCCGCGGCCGACAGGCGGGCGTCGCCGGCGATGCGCTTTTCTATGGCCTGCAGGAATTCCGCATCCTGCGAACGCAGTGCGTATTCGGTGAAGACCAGTGTCGCCGCCGGAATGGCGAACAGCGACACGAGCGTGAGAAGAAACACGCGCAAGAGGTCGGCATGGATCGTGCGTGCGAGGGCCATGGGTGCTGCTCCTGGATAGCGATTGCTGTGAGTTGTTGTAGACGGTCCGGGAAGGCGATAGGGTAGCGGGCGCGGCGCGTGCAGTGAAGCCCGGTGCAACGTCAAGCAGCGCCGCGCACCGACCTGCTGCCGAATAAGGTTATCCCTTTTGCATCGTTCCGAGGCCCGGGGTGCAGGTATAGCCTTCGTGCTCATTCATGACTGTCACCTCCGTCACTCCATCTCCGTCGTCGTCTGGTTCAGGTCCATCGCCCGTTGCATGGATCGCCGGTGTCGGCGCCAGCGCGGGCCTGGGTGCGGCACTCGCGCGGCGTTTCGCGGCCGAAGGTTTCATCGTTGCGCTGACCGGCCGCACGCAGGCCCAGCTCGACGCGGTGGCCGGCGAAATCATTGCGGCCGGCGGTCGGGCTCATGCCTTTGCGGGCGACGTGGCGAGCGAGGCCGAGATGCACGGTATCGCGCAGAAGGCGAGGGCGCTGGGCCCGCTCACCGTGGCCATCTTCAATGCCGCGAGCGGGGTGCGCGCGCCAACGCTGGAGCTGTCGGTCGACCAGTTCACGCAGGCCTGGCGCACCAGCGCGCTGGGCGGCTTCATCTTCGGGCACGAGGCGCTGCGCGGCCTGCTGGCCAATTCCTTCGAGGCAGCTGGGGCGCACGCACGCGGCACCTTGTTGTTCACCGGCGCCACCGCGGCGCTGCGCGGCAAGCCGCCGTTCGCGGCCTTCGCTGCGGCCAAGGCTGCGTTGCGTTCTCTGAGCCAGAGCCTGGCGCGCGAATTCGGCCCGCAGGGCATTCATGTGGCGCATGTGGTGATCGATGGCGGCATTGACGGCGAGCGCCTGCGCAACAACGCGCCGCAGCGCGTGGAACAAGCCGGCGACGACGGCCTGTTGCAGCTCGAAGCCATCGCCGAAAGTTACTGGCAGCTGCATGTGCAGCACCGCAGCGCATGGACGCAGGAACTCGACCTGCGGCCGTTCAAGGAACCGTTTTGAGGAGTCACGCCACATGAGCGTCGGATCGAATGGACAGATGCTTGCCGCCACGCTGCCCTCGGTGGAGGCAGAACTCAACTACCTGAAGGCGGGCCAGGGCCGGCCCGTGAGCTACACCTTCGAGCCACCACCCGGCACGCCGTGGGTAACCGGCGAACTGGAGCCGCGCCGCGTGACGATCCGCGATGGCCGCCCGCTGGTGGCGCTGAACGAACTGACGCTCGACCGCAGCGGCTTCACGCAGATTTCGCATCGCAGCGTGCTCGCCGATTTTTCGCAGGACGCCACGATCCGCGACATCTACTACCGTGAAGCCGAAGCCCTGCTGCGCGACGTCACGGGCGCCGAGAAGATCGTGGTGTTCGACCACACGCTGCGCGACAGCGCGCAGGGCTCGCGCCGCACGGCCGAGCTGCGCGAGCCGGTGCGCCGCGTGCACAACGACCAGACTTTCGTCTCCGCGCCGCGCCGGGTGCACGCCCACCTGCCGCCCGAAGAAGCCGAGGAACGCTTGAAGCACCGCTTCGCGATCATCAACCTGTGGCGTCCGCTGGCCACCGTGGAGCGCCTGCCGCTCGCACTGTGCGATGCGCGTTCCATCTCGCCCAAGGACCTCGTGCCCAGCGACCTGGTCTACCCCGACAAGGTGGGCGAGACCTATTCGTTCACCTGGAACCCGGAGCACCGCTGGTACTGGTTCCCGCGGATGCGGCCCGACGAGGCCCTGCTGCTGAAGATCTACGACTCGCGCGAAGGCGGTGTGGCGCGCTACACCGCGCATACCGCGTTCGAAGACCCGACAGGTTCGCGCGAGGCGCCGCCACGGCGCAGCATCGAACTGCGCGCGCTGGTGTTCTGGCCCGCCGGCAAATAAGTTGAAACTGTTCTTCCGAACAAAGTTCTACAACCTCTCGCCCGCGCGATTCTTTGCCCTGAATTAGCACCAGCCGGGCGCTGACCCCACGCCTGCACCGATCACCGCCCTTGGCGACAATCGGTTCAATGCGTTCTTCCCCTTTCTTCAAGATGGCCCTGCTGCTGGGCCTGCTTTCGGCCATCGGGCCTTTCGCCATCGACATGTACCTGCCGGCGCTGCCGGCCATCGGACAGAGCCTGCACGCCGACATTGGTGCGGTGCAGATGAGCCTCACGGCGTTCTTCCTGTCGCTCGGTGCGGGTCAGCTGCTCTATGGGCCGATCGCCGACATGGTGGGCCGCAAGCCGCCGCTGTATGCGGGACTGCTGCTGTTCGCGCTCGCCAGCGTGGGCTGCGCGATGGCGACCGACATCCAGACGCTGATCGTGCTGCGCTTCGTCCAGGGCATGGGCGCAGCGGCCGGCATGGCGATTCCGCGCGCCGTGGTGCGCGACCTGCACACCGGCACCGATGCCGCGCGGCTGATGTCGCTGCTGATGCTGGTGTTCAGCGTGTCGCCGATCCTTGCGCCGCTTGCGGGCAGTGCGGTAATCGCGGTTGCCGGATGGCGCGGCGTGTTCTGGGCCGTGACCATCGCGGCCGTGGCGGGCCTGGCGATGATGGTCAGGCTGCTCGATGAAACGCGTCCGGCCTCGGAGCGCGTCGAAAGCAGCCTCGGCAGCGCGCTGTCGGCCTACTGGCTGCTGCTGCGCGACAAGCATTACCTCGGGCTGGTGTTCATCGGCAGCTTCGCAATGGCGGGCTTTTTCACCTACCTGGCGAATTCGTCGTTCGTGATGATCGACCACTATGGCCTGTCGCCCGCGCTCTACAGCGTGGCCTTCGGCGTGAACGCGGCCGCCTTCATCGCGGCCTCGCAGTTCACCGGCTCGCTGGGCGAACGTTACGGGCTGGTCAACCTCGTCAAGTTCGGCGTGGTGTGCTGCGGCGTGGCAATGGTCGCGATGTTCGTCTACTTCGCGATGGGTGGCGACAACATCTGGGTGCTCATCGTCCTGTACTTCATCGCGTCAGGCTTCATGGGCCTGGTGATTCCGACCACCGGCGTGCTGGCGCTCGAAATGCACGGCGCCATCGCGGGTACGGCCTCGGCGCTGCTGGGCACGCTGCAGATGCTGACGGGCGCATTGGCGATGGCGGTGGTGGGTCTCTTCACCGACGGCCGGCCGCTGCCAATGGTGGCCGGCATGGCCGGCGGCGCCCTCATTGCGCTGGTGCTGACCTGGCTCACGCTGGGCGGCGTGCGTTCCGGGCCCACTGAAAAGACAGGAAGGGCGCAGCAAGCCTGATGAATACGGTACACGCTGGCGCCGGGCTCCCGGTGACCGAAGACAACAACACAGTCCACAAGCCCATTGACGGGCTGGCCCAGCCGGAGCGCGGCTGGGCGATGCTGGTCATCATCCTCGGGCTGATCGTGGCGGTGCTCGACGGCACCATCGTCAACCTGGCGCTGCCGGGCATCGCCCGTGAGCTGCAGGCCAGCCCGTCGCAGGCGATCTGGGTGGTCAATGCGTACCAGATCGCCACGCTGGTGATGCTGCTGCCGCTGGCTTCGCTGGGCGATCTCGTGGGCTACCGGCGCGTGTACCTGGTCGGGATGGCGGTGTTCACGCTGTCGTCGCTGGCCGCCACCTTTGCGAATTCGCTCGGCACGCTGATCGCGGCGCGCGCCTTCCAGGGGCTGGGCGCGGCCGGCATCATGAGCGTGAACGCGGCGCTGGTGCGGCTGACGTATCCGTCGGCTCAGCTGGGCAAGGGCATGGCCATCAACTCGCTGGTGGTCGCGACTTCTTCGGTGGCCGGGCCTTCGGTGGCGGCGGCCATTTTGTCGGTGGCTTCGTGGCCCTGGCTCTTCGCCATCAACGTGCCGCTGGGCCTTGTCACCTTCGCGCTGGGCATGAAGGCGTTGCCGTTCAATCGCGTGGCACCGGCGGCCGGACTGCGCTTCTCGCCGATCGACGTGGCGCTCAACGTGCTGATGTTCTCGCTGGTGTTCCTTGGCGTCGACCGGCTCGGCGTGCGCGAAGGAGCGGTGCAGGGCGCCACTGGTTCACACGCTTCGGCGTGGGGCATCCTGCTGGCGGGCTTGGTCGTCGGCTTTATCTACCTGCAGCGCCAGCGCAAGCAGGCGGTGCCGTTGTTCCCCATCGACCTGCTGCGCATTCCGGTGTTCGCACTGTCGATGGGTACTTCGGTCGCCGCGTTCTGCGCGCAGATGCTGGCCTATATCGCGCTGCCTTTCCTGCTGCTGGACGTATACGGCCGCAGCCACATCGAGGCCGGGTTGCTGATCACGGCGTGGCCGCTGGCCATCGTGGTGATGGCGCCCATCGCAGGAAAGCTGATCGGCCGCTACCCCGACGGGCTGCTGGGCGGCATCGGGCTGGGCCTGCTGGCTACGGGCCTGGCGCTGCTGGCGGCGCTGCCGGCAAATCCGGGCAATGCCGACATCGCGTGGCGCATGGCGCTGTGCGGGCTGGGCTTCGGGCTGTTCCAGTCGCCCAATAACCACACCATCGTGACTTCGCCGCCGGCGCACCGCAGCGGTGCGGCCAGCGGCATGCTCGGCACGGCGCGGCTGACCGGCCAGACGCTGGGCGCAGTGGTGCTGGCCGGCGTCTTCAGTGTCTGGAGCCCGCACGGAGGCCACGGCCCCGTGGTGGCGCTGGTGCTGGCGGCCAGCTGTGCCGCGGTGGCAGCGGTTTTCAGCACGCTGCGGCTCAAGACGACAAGTCCTGGCGGCTGAATGAGTTAGGGTACTCACCTATGAAGGAAGTACCTGACACCGTGGTCTGCCCGGGTTGCGATGCGGTCTACAGCCGTGCGCCCCTGCATCCCCGCGACGTGGCGCACTGCCCGCGTTGCGGCACAGAGCTCGGCCGGCACCCCGGCCAGCAGGAGCGCCGCATCCTTCCGCTGACGGTGGCCTGCCTGATCATGTTCGCCATTGCGAACCTGTTTCCCATCGTCGAGATCGAGCTCCAGGGCCTGCGCAGCCAGACCACGCTGGCTGGCGCGGTGATAGCGCTCAGCGCCGAGGGCATGTCGGTGGTGGCGCTGCTGGTGCTGGCCACGACCATTCTTTTTCCCTTTCTGCAGCTGTGCATCCTCGCGTACCTGCTGATTCCGCTGAGCCGCGAGCACCGGCCCGTGGGCTTCGCGCTGCTGGTGCGGGCCATGCAGTCGCTGCGGCCATGGGGAATGATCGAAGTGTTCCTGCTCGGGGTGCTGGTGGCCATCGTCAAGCTGTCCAGCATGGCAAGCGTGGTGCCGGGGTCGGCGCTGTGGGCCTTCATGGCGCTGACGGTCATGCTGACGGCTGTGCTGTCGTTCAACCCGGGCGCGTTCTGGGAAATGACCTTCCGCCCGAAGGACGAACCCAAGACTGAAGAAGACGGGGCGTCGGCATGAAGCTGCCTGCCTTCCTCGAGCGGCACGAGCATCACGACGAAGACGCGCCGGTCCCCACCGCCGCCTCGCTCGGCCTCATGGCCTGCCCGCATTGCGCCGCCGTCTGGAAAGACGCCGAGGAAGGCGACGCCTGCGGCCGCTGTGGCACGCACCTGCACACCCGCAAGCGGCAGAGCCTGAACCGCACATGGGCCTTCCTCATAGCGGCCTGCATGATGTATATACCGGCCAACCTGCTGCCGGTGATGATCACGCGCACGCTGTTCGGCGCGCAGTACGACACCATCCTGAGCGGGGTGATCTATTTCTGGGTGTCGGGCGCCTACGGGCTGGCGGCCATCGTCTTCATTGCGAGCTTTCTGGTGCCGCTGTTCAAGCTGGCGGTGCTTTTCTTGCTCGTGGTGCTGGCGCAGCGCGGCAGCACCTGGCGCCGGCGGGAGCGGGCCAAGCTGTATCACATCATCGAAGTGATCGGCCGCTGGTCGATGCTCGACGTGTTCGTGGTGTCGCTGCTGACCGGGCTGGTGCAGATCCAGGGCTTCGCGGTCATCACCGCGGGCGTGGGCATCGCGGCCTTCGGGTCGGTGGTGGTGCTGACCATGCTGGCTTCGCTGAGCTTCGACCCGAAGCTCACGTGGGACAGCAGGGAGGCGCAGGCCACCCTGCAGGAGAACGAAGTTGCGCAGGGACATGAAAACAGGGACGAGAAACCAGCATGAGTGAAGAAGACCAACCCCAGGACAAACCGGCGCCGTCCGCACAGCCCCCGCTGCCGAAGCCGCGCGTGGTGCGCCGGCGCGAATGGCTGCCCTCGCTGATCTGGCTGATTCCCATCGTGGCAGCGCTGGTCGGCATTACGCTCGTGGCCCGCATCCTGCTGGAGCGCGGCCCCGAAGTGGTGCTGACCTTCAAGACCGCCGAAGGCCTGGAGGCAGGCAAGACCGCCGTCAAGTACAAGGACGTGCAGATCGGCCTCGTCACCCATCTTCGGCTGGCGCGCGACCGCTCGCACGTGCGCGTGCTGGTGCAGTTCAACAAGGAGGCCGAGAGCTTCACCGCCTCGGACTCGCGCTTCTGGGTGGTTCGGCCACGGCTCGACACATCGGGCATCTCGGGCCTCAACACCTTGCTGTCGGGCGCCTACATCGGCGCCGACGCGGGCGTGTCGAAGGACACCGCGGGCGAGTTCACCGGGCTCGAAACCCCGCCCATCGTCACGCGCGACGACTCCGGCAAGCAGTTCCTGCTGCGCGCCAACGACGTGGGCTCGCTCGACGTTGGCTCGCCGGTGTACTTCCGGCGCGTCAAGGTCGGGCAGGTGGCCGCCTACGAACTCGACGGCGACGGGCGCGGCGTGACCATGCGCGTCTTCGTCAATTCGCCCTACGACAAGTTCGTGGGCATGAACACGCGCTTCTGGCAGGCCAGCGGCATCGACGCGCAGTTGAGCGCCAGCGGCTTCACGCTGCGCACGCAGTCGCTGGCAACCATCCTGCTCGGCGGCATCGCCTTCCAGGCGCCCGACGATGCGATGGGCCCGGTCGCCAAGGAGAACGCTGCCTTCACGCTGGCACAGGACGAAGCTGCCGCCATGAAGGAGCCCGACGGGCCTTCGCAAACCTTGCTGATGTACTTCAACCAGTCGCTGCGCGGCCTCACACCGGGCGCGCCGGTGGACTTCCGCGGCGTGGTGATCGGCGAGGTCAAGTCGATCGGCGTCGAGTTCGATCGCGCCGAGCGCGAGTTCCGCATGCCGGTGCTGGTGCAGGTCTACCCCGATCGCCTGCGCCGCCGAGCCGGCGAAAGCGGCGTGGAATCGCGCGCCACTCAGCAGGAGCGGCTGCGCTTCCTGGCCGAGAAGGGCCTGCGCGCCCAGTTGCGCAACGGCAACCTGCTGACCGGCCAAGTGTATGTGGCGCTCGACTTCTTCCCGAAGGCGCCGCCGGCAAAGATTGACCTGAACAAGAGCCCGATCGAGCTGCCCACCGTGGCCAACAGCCTCGACGAGATCCAGTCGCAGGTGCAGGAAATCGCGACCAAGCTCAACAAGGTGCCGTACGAGCAGATTGCGGGCGACCTGCGCACCACGCTCGCCACGCTCAACAAGACGCTGACGGCCACCGAGCAGACGGTGACCCGCATCAACAGCGACGTCACCCCCGAGCTGGCCGCGGCCATGAAGGACGTGCGCAAGACCGTGAACAGTGCCGAGCGAACGCTGGCCGACGATTCGCCGCTGCAGCAGGACATGCGCCAGACGCTGCAGGAGCTGACGCGCGCCGCGGGCTCGGTGCGCGTGCTGACCGACTACCTCGAACGCCACCCCGAGTCGCTGCTGCGCGGCAAACCGGACGACAAGAAATGAAGAAGAACCACCACTTCGCATTCGTGGCGGCGGCAGCGCTGGCCGTGCTTGCAGCAGGCTGCGCGAGCAAGCCCGACAACTACTACACGCTGGCGAGCCCGGTGGCCGCCGCCGAAGCAGCACCTTCGACGCTCGGCAGTGCCGCGCCGCTGTACATCGAGCTCGCGCCCGTGGCCGTGCCCGAGCGCTTCGCGCGGCCGCAGATGGTGGTGCGCCAGCCCAACGGCAGCGTGCAGGTCGAGGTGCTGGAGCAGCACCGCTGGGCCGCGTCATTCGAGAACGAGTTGCGCGATGCGCTGGCCAGCGGCATCGCCGGGCGGCTGGGTGCGCTCGACGTGACCAAGGGCGGCCGGCAGAGCTCGCAGCCGGTGTGGCGCATCGCGGTGCAGCTGCAGCAGTTCGACGCGGTCGACGGCGGGCGTGTCGATGCGAGCTTCAACTGGACGCTGCGGCGCTCGGACGAGGCGCGCACGGTGGTGTGCCAGCTGAACCTCGGCGAGGCCGTGGGCAGCGGGATGGACGCGGTGGCGCAAGGGGCGCAGCGCGTGACCTCGGCGGCCGCCGCGGCGATGGCGCGCAGCGTGAGTGCGGCGCGTGCGAATCCCGCCGCGACCGCCTGCACGACGACCTGATCAATCTTCCCCCGGTGGGGAAGGAGCAAGACGGAATCCCATAAGAAGGAGACCCCCATGGCACAGATCGGCAAGGCGCCCAGCGACCACACGCTGATCCTGCATGGCGCCCGTGCGGAAGAGGGGGCCTGTCCCGAGGCCTCCAAGCCATGGGTGCTGGCCGCCGCCGTCGTGGGTTCGAGCATGGCCTTCATCGACGGCACGGTGGTCAACGTGGCACTGCCGGCCATCCAGGCCGACCTGCTCGCCACGGCCTTCCAGGCGCAATGGGTGGTCGAGTCCTACGCCTTGCTGCTGGCGGCGCTGTTGCTCGTGGGCGGCGCGCTGGGCGATCACTATGGCCGGCGGCGCATCTTCGCGATCGGCGTCGGCATCTTCGCCTTGTCGTCGGTGGCCTGCGGGCTTGCGGCCAACGTGCAGCAGCTCATTGCCGCGCGCGCGGTGCAGGGCATCGGCGGTGCGCTGCTGGTGCCGGGCAGCCTCGCGCTCATTAGCGCGGCCTTTCCCGAGAAAGAGCGTGGCAAGGCCATCGGCACGTGGTCGGGCTTCAGCGGCATCACCGCGGCCGTGGGGCCGGTGCTGGGCGGCTTCCTGGTCGATCACTTCTCGTGGACCTGGGCTTTTCTCATCAACGTGCCGATGGCACTGCTGGTGCTGTGGATCGTCTGGCGCCACGTGCCCGAGAGCCGAGGCGCATCGGCCAGCGGCGGGCTCGACGTGTGGGGCGCTCTGCTGGCGACGGCCGGTCTCGGCGGCATCGTCTATGCCTTCATCGAAGCGCCGACGCAGGGCTGGGGTTCGCCGGCCGTGATCGCGGCGCTGGTCATCGGCGTGCTGGGCAGCGCGGGCTTCATCGCAGTCGAGCGCAAGGTGCGAACGCCGATGCTGCCGCTGGGGCTGCTGCGCATCGGCAACTTCAGCGGAGCCAATCTGCTGACGCTGCTGCTCTATGCGGCACTGGGCGGCGGGCTGTATTTCTTTCCGCTCAACCTGATCCAGGTGCAGGGCTACTCGGCCACCGTGGCAGGCGCGGCGCTGCTGCCGTTCATCTTCATCATGTTCGCGCTTTCCGGCTGGGCCGGGCAACTGGTCGACCGCTTCGGGCCGCGCATGCCGCTCGTCATCGGGCCCTCGATTGCGGCGGTGGGCTTTGCGTTGTTCGCGCTACCGGGCGTGGGGGCGAGTTACTGGAGCGGCTTTCTGCCGGCCGTGGTGGTGCTGGGCTTCGGCATGACGGTGACGGTGGCGCCGCTGACGACCACGGTCATGAATGCGGTCGGACCCGACCTGGCGGGCGTGGCCTCTGGCGTGAACAACGCCGTGTCGCGCGCGGCGGCGGTGTTGGCGATTGCCGTGTTCGGCGCGATCATGGCCTGGGCCTTCGACGCGGCGCTGGCGAACAACCTGCGCGAGATGGGCGCCTCGGCGCAGGTGTCGGCTTTTCTGGAAGGCGAGCGCAGCAAGCTGGCCGGCGCGGCGCTGCCGCCGGGCGTGGATGCAGCCACGGCGGCAGCCGTCAAGCGGGCCGTGGCCGAATCTTTCGTCGCGGGCTTTCGCTGGGTGATGCTGCTGAGCGCCGGGCTGGCCGTACTGAGTGCGGTGAGCGCGTGGCTGATGATCCGGGGCACTCCTGCCGCAGGAGGTTCGGACCGCAAGAGCTAAGGAGACAAGTCGATGCAGGCAGAAGAGCGACAGCAGGTGCAGCACGTCGATGTCCTGATCGTCGGCGCCGGCCTCTCGGGCATCGGCGCCGGCTACCACCTGCAGGCGAACTGCCCGGGTCGAAGCTACGCCATCCTCGAAGGGCGTGATCGCAGCGGCGGCACGTGGGACCTGTTCCGCTATCCGGGCGTGCGTTCGGATTCCGACATGTACACGCTGGGCTATTCGTTCCGGCCGTGGACGCAGGCGAAGTCCATTGCCGATGGGCCCACGATCCTGAACTACCTGCGCGAGACGGCGGCGCAGCATGGCATCGGCCGAAAGGTCCGCTTCAACCATCGCGTGGTGCGCGCCTCCTGGTCGACGGCCGATGCGTGCTGGAGTGTCGACGTCGAGCATGGCCCCGAGCGCCTTCCGCTGCGCATGCGCTGCAGCTTCTTGTTCCTGTGCAGCGGCTACTACAGGTACGAGGCGGGCTACACGCCCGAATTCGCGGGCATCGGCGACTACACGGGCCGCGTCGTCCATCCGCAGCATTGGCCCGAAGACCTCGACTGCAGCGGCAAGCGGGTGGTCGTGATCGGCAGCGGCGCAACCGCGATGACGCTGGTGCCGGCCTTGGCAAAGACGGCTGCGCATGTCGTGCTGCTGCAGCGCTCGCCTACCTATGTTGTAGCGCGACCGGCACAGGACCCCATCGCGCACGGGCTGCGGCGCTTTCTGCCGGACAGGCTGGCCTATGGCCTCACGCGCTGGAAGAACGTGCTGCTGGCCATGTACTTCTTCAGCCTCGCGCGGCGCAAGCCGGAGCGCGCGAAGCGGATGATCCTCGGCGGCGTGCGGCAGGCTCTCGGCACGGACTACGACATCGCCACGCACTTCACGCCGCGCTACAACCCGTGGGACCAGCGCATCTGCCTCGTGCCCGACGGCGACCTGTTCGCGGCCCTCAACGCAGGGCGTGCCTCGATGGTCACGGACCAGATCGACACCTTCACGCCGCGCGGCATCCGGCTGAAGTCGGGCGCTGAACTGGAGGCCGACGTTGTCGTCACAGCCACCGGCCTCGAACTGCAGGTGCTCGGCGGCGTGCAGCTCGACGTGGACGGCCATCGCGTGGACCCGGCCGCGACCTTCAACTACAAGGGAATGATGTTCAGCGACGTGCCCAACCTGGCCTCGTCGTTCGGCTACACGAACGCATCGTGGACGCTCAAGAGCGACCTGACCTGCGCGTATGTCTGCCGGCTGCTCAATCACATGGAGAAGCACGGCTGCACCCAATGCACGCCGCGCAACGCTGACCCCACGCTGGCACCCGAGCCCTGGCTCGATTTCTCGTCGGGCTACGTGCAGCGCGCGGTGGGCAGGTTCCCGAAGCAGGGTTCGCGCGCGCCGTGGCGGGTGTATCAGAACTACGCGCGCGACCTCGTCAGCCTGCGCTTTGGGGCGGTGGACGATGGGGTGATGGAGTTCTCGAACCCTCGCCGCGCCTAGAAGATTGCGTGCGCAAGCAATCCTCTTTCCAGGGGATGCGGCGAAAAAACCTGCTTTCTAGAATGAAACACACCAAGGAGAGGGAACCGTCATGAAGCAACGAACCGGATGGGTCATGGTCCTGGCGTGCGGCATCGGAGTCTTTGCATCGGGCGCGGCAGCAACGCAGGCGGAGTATGCGATTCGCTGGGATCCATCTCAGGGCGGCCCCAAGACCGCGGCAGAGGCACTCGCTCGGTTGGCGCCGGGCGACACCGACATCGAAACAGACCTCTTCAGGGTGCGCTACGCCAGCGAGGTGAAGGCGCCCACGGACGTTGTCGGCGCAAGGGCCATCCTTCGCGAGCGGGAGCGCACGAGCAAGGCGCGCCACGAGCTGACCTACAAGCTGCGCAGCAACTCGCCGCTGCCTTCGGTGCCCAGCTTTGCAGGCGCCCAGTGCCCAGCGGGTCCGCTGGTCGGGCCAAAGGACGAGACGAAAGACGAAATCGACGTGTCGTTCACCGGCGCGGCAGATCCGGCGCGCGCGTTTTCGCGCAGTTGCACCGTGCAATCGACGAGCGCGCCGCCGCCGGTTCCCTATGCACTGCAAGCCCGCTTCGCGGCTTGCGAAAGCACAACGACACGACTCGGGCTCAAGCGGCGGGGGAATCTCAGGGTCGAGGAATGGCGCCTGCCGGGAGGGCGCATCGCCATCGAGGCCTCGCGCACGGGCCCCGACACGCCGAAGGCGCTGAAAGCGTTCCGCCGAGAGGTGGTCGAGCCCTTGACCACTGGGAGCAATGCCATCCGGCCGCTGTCGCGCAGCAAGACGGACCTGGGCAGCGATTGCGGCGCCTGATGAGCATGCCGCGCGAGTCTGGTGCGAACCTGGCTAGGGCGCGTGCGAAGGGGAGAGCAGGCTGTCGAGCTCCGTCCACAGCGGATCGCATTGCCCCGCCCTGAACGCGGCGGCCCTGAAGGTCGGGTGTTCGCCGTGGTACGTGTCCCAGAGCGTGCGATGGCCGTCCGCCACGCATGCCCGCACATTGGCCAGCCTGTCGGCTGCCTTCACCACCAGCGCCAGTTCTTCGTCGCCCGTTACCTTCGCCAGTGCCGCATAGGTCTTGGCCTTGCGCTCCTTGCGGTTGGCGCCGGGCGCGTCGGTCAGCAGCGCGACGCAGGCGGCCACCAGTTCGCCGAAGCGTGAGCGCACGTCGGCCACCGTGGCCTCGGTGTCCTCGACCACGTCGTGCAGGTAGCCGATGACGCGCGCCTTGTCGCCGTAAGGCCTGAGCAGGGCGACCACGGCGTCCAGGTGGTGGACGTACGGATGCGGGCCGTACTTCTGGTCGCCATGCATTTCGACGGCATAGGCGCGGGCGGCGTCGGGTGTCGATGAAGTGATGGTGGTCATGCGGCGTCCTGTGGTTTTTCCATTCTGCCTTTGCGGCGGTCTTTACCTCGTTTACGGAGGAAAACACCTATCGGGAGAGCGTTGCCGGCATTCTTGTGTATCGATACAGTAAATCGTTCCACCAAAAACGGGCGCACGACCCGACAACCCTCCAGGAGACAAGAAAATGACCTCGCTTTCACGCCGCCGGTTCGTCCAGTCATCGTCCGCCTTGTCGCTTGCCGCGGCGACGGCGGGTTTCTCGCAGCACGCCTTCGCACAGGAAAAAACCGTGGCGCTGCGGCTGTCGTCGTCCCACGTGGCTGACCTCAATTCGTCGCACTTCGCGTGGGTGCAGCTGATGCAGGCCAACCTGAAGAAGGCGGTGGGCGAGCAGATCCGCATCGACTACTTTCCGAACAACCAGCTGGGCAAGGAAAGCGACGTGGTGCAGCAGGTGAAGGTGGGCTCCATCGACATGATGCTCACGGGCTCTTCGATATGGGCCACGGTAACGCCGCAGCTGGGCATGCTCGACCTAGGCTACCTGTTCGACAGCTACGAGCACGTGGCGCGCGCCGTGGAGGCGGGCGTGGGGCCGAAGCTCAACGACATGCTGGTCAAGAGCACGGGCTGCCAGATCATCACCTGGGGTGCGCACTACGGCGCGCGCAACGTCTACACCAAGCAGCCGGTGAAGGGGCTGGCCGACATCAAGAACGTGAAGCTGCGGGTGCTGCCCACGCCGGCCTTCATCGAGACCTTCAAGATCATGGGCGCGATCCCCACGCCCATTTCCTTCGGCGAGCTCTACATGGCGGCGCAGACCGGCGTGGTCGACGGCTTCGAGCACGACGCGGGCACGGTGCTGGCCAACAAGCTCAACGAGGTGGTCAAGCATTGCTGGATGACCGAGCACCTGTTCAGCCCGATGGTCTGCGTGGCCGGCAAGCGCGCGATGGACCGCGTACCCGCCACGCTGCGCCCGGCCTTCCTGAAGGCCGCGGCCGACTCCACGCTGCAGCAGCGCCAGATCGGCAACGAGCGCACGCAGCAGGTGATGGAAGAGCTGAAGAAGCTCGGCATCACCTTCACGCCCATGGCAAAGAACGAGCGCGACCAGGTCCGCAAGGAAATGGAAACGAAGCTCTGGGCCGGCTTCGCCAAGCAGTACCCGGAGACCGGGCCGCTGTTTGCCGCCATCAACGGCGCCCGGGCCTGAAGCGCCATGTCGAGCATGTCGCTTCCGTTGCAACCCGCGCTTGGCTTCGATGCCAGCCACGCTGCGGGCCGCTGGCTGGCCTGGCTGATGCGCATGACCGAGTACGTGGCCGGCGCGGTGCTGGCCATCGACGTGGTGGTCGTCTTCGTCTCGGTCATCTTCCGGTACTTCCTGCACGACCCCTTCGACTGGGCGGAGGAGGTGGCGCGCGCGCTGATGGTGATCCAGGTGTTCTTTGGCGCGGCCACAGTGCTGGCGCGCAGCCAGCACGTGGGCGTGGACCTGTTTCGCGGCATGCTGCCGGCGCGCTGGCAGCCGGCACTGATCCAGTTCGGCAGCTGGATCATCGTGGGCGTGTCGGCGAGCCTCTTCGCCTCGTCGTGCGAGCTGCTGCTCGATTCGTACAACATGACGACCTCCATCGGCCTGCCGCAGTGGATCTACGTGTACCCGGTGGCCATCGGCAGCCTTTTCATGACGCTGTTCGGGCTTGCCAATGCGGTGAACGGGCCTTCGCGCATGGTGTGGTCCACGCTGGGCGTGGGGCTGGCGCTGACGGCGGCGGTGGTGGGCTGGAACATGCTGATGAGCGAGCACGCCATTCCGCCCTGGGCGCTGCTCGTGGCGGGCTTTCTCGGCGGCATGGCGCTGGGCATGCCGATTGCCTTCGTGCTCGCGCTGTCGTCGCTGGTGTTCTTCATGGCCGATCCGTCGCTGCCCATGCTGGTGTATTCGCAGCAGGTGATGGCGGGCACCGACCACTATGTGCTGCTGGCCATTCCGTTCTTCGTGTTGGCGGGCCTGCTGATGGAGGCCAACGGCATGTCGTCGCGGCTCATCGAGCTGCTGCTGCGCATGTTCGGGAGGCTGCGCGGCGGGCTGGGGCTCATCACCATCACGGCCACTGCGTTCTTCTCGGGCGTATCGGGCTCCAAGCTGGCCGACATCGCGGCGGTGGGCGGCATCATCATGCCGGCCGTGCGCAGGACGAAGCAGGACCCGAACGAAACCGCCGGCCTGCTGGCGTGCACAGCGGTGATGGCCGAGACCATTCCGCCGTGCATCAACATGATCATCATGGGCTTCGTGGCCAACATCTCGATTGCCGGGCTGTTCATGGCGGGGCTGATTCCGGCCGTGGTGCTGGCGGTGTCGCTGGCGGCGGTGACCATCTACGTGGGCACGAAGATCAACCCCGACGAGGCCTTCGACGTGCGCACGCCCATGTTCCGCCTGCTGGGCGGCGCGCTGGTGGCGCTGGTCATGGTGGCGATGATCGGCAAGGGCGTGACCTCGGGCATCGCGACCTCGACCGAGGTGTCTTCGTTCGCGGTGGTCTATGCGCTGGTGGTGGGGTGGCTGGCTTTTCGCGAGCTCACGGTGAAGTCGGTGGCGCGGCTGTTCGTGCGCTCGGCGTCGATGGCGGGCGGCATCCTGTTCATCGTGGCGGCGGCGTCGAGCTTGTCGTTCGCGCTCACGATCCAGCAGATTCCGCAGTACCTGTCGGAATTCATGATCGGCTTTGCGCACTCGTACGGCAGCACGATGTTCGTGATGCTGTCGGTGCTCATCATGATCGTGTTCGGCGCCATCCTCGAGGGCGCGCCGGCACTCATCATCTTCGGGCCGCTGCTCACGCCCATTGCCTCGCAGCTGGGCGTGAACCCGCTGCACTTCGGCACGGTGATGGTCATTGCCATGGGCTTCGGGCTGTTCGCGCCGCCGGTCGGGCTGGGCCTGTTCGCCACCTGCGCGATCACCGGCACGCAGGTGAAGGACGTGGCGCGGCCGATGATGAAATACCTGGCCGTCTTGTTCGTTACCCTCGTGGTGCTGGTGTTGGTGCCGGCCTTCTCCACGTGGCTGCCGCTGCGCATGGGGATGTGAGCGGACCGCAACAAGACGAAGACCAGAGACAACAGGAAGGATGCCGTGAGCAGAATCAGCGATGTCGCCCAGCGGGCGGGGGTGTCGACCAGCACCGTGTCGAACGTGTTGAACGGGCGCAGCGACCGCATGGCCAAGGAGACGCTGGCGCGCGTCGAAACCGCCATCCGCGAGCTCAAGTACCGGCCCAACACCTCGGCGCGGCAGCTCAAGACGGGGTACACGCCGCTGATCGGCCTGCTGGTGCCGTCGATGGCGAACCCGATGTACGGTTTCATCGCCCGCGAGGTGGAAACGCTGGCGCAGGAGCGCTACGGCTTTCGCATCATGATCGGCAACACCTACCGCGACGTCGCCAAGGAAGCGCATTTCTTCGAGGACCTGATGGCGCATGGCGTGCGCGGCGTGATCATCATCTCGTCGCTGGTCGACGAGCAGCACGTGGAGGCTGCCGCCGAGCGTGGGCTGGTGGTGGTGAGCTACGACCGGCGCGCCACGCCCGCCGCATCGGGTGGGGCCTCGGTGATCGACCACGTGACGGTCGACAGCTTCGAGTCGTCGCGCATCGCCACGCAGCACCTGATCGACCAGGGGCACCGCCGGCTGGCCTTCGTCACCCCGTCGGGCCGCACCATGAGCCGCAGCGAGAAGATCAACGGCTTCCTGGCTGCCGCGAAGAGCGCGGGCCTCGAGGGCAGCGCGCAGGTCATCGAAGGCATGCCGGTCGACGAATACGGCGATTCGATGATGAGCGAACTCGGCCGCATGCAGGCCGGCCTCATCGCGAAGTCGAAGAATCGCCCGACCGGCGTGATCGGCGTGAACGATCTGCTGGCCTTCGGCCTGATGGCGGGCTTTCGCGATGCGGGCCTGGAGGTGCCGCAGGACGTGTCCGTCATCGGCATCGACAACGTGTTTCTCTCGACGCTGATGCACCCCGCGATGACCTCGGTGCGCGTGCCGGTGCCCGAGATGGCACAGGTGATGGTCGAGCGGGTGATGAGCCGGCTGTCGGATCCGTCGATCTCGACGCAGGAGTTCGTTTTTGCGCCCACGCTGGTGGCGCGCGAATCGGTAGCGCCGCCGCGCGGCTAGTCTTTTTCTTCCCCTGAGCAGAAGTCTTTTTTCATGACCACGGTTTTCGTCAGCCACCCGCAAAGCAAGCTCGCCCACTACTTCGGCGACCGCGCCACGGCCGCCTTGCGAGCCATCGCGCAGGTGCGCTTCAACCCTACGGACACCGATCTCTCGTCGCGCGAACTGGCCGAACTGGCACGGGACTGCGACGCCATCATTTCCTACCGCCAGACGGTGGGCGACGAGGCGCTGTTCGCCGCGTTGCCGCAGCTCACGGCCTTCGTGCGCTGCGCCATCGACATCCGCAACATCGACGTGGCGTCCGCCAGCCGGCATGGCGTGCTGGTGACGCAGGCGAGCGCGGGGTTCATTCCCTCGGTGTCGGAGTGGATCGTGGGCGTGATGATCGACCTGGGTCGGCACATCAGCGCCTCGGCCGAGGGCTACCACGCGGGCCGGCCCGTGGTGCCGGCGATGGGGCGCGAGTTGCGCGGGAGCACGCTGGGCGTTATCGGCTATGGGCAGATCAGCCGCTACCTGTGCGACGTGGCGCTGGCGCTCGGCATGCGCATCGTTGTGCACGATCCGTACACCGCGACAGGCCGGCTCGAGTTCGCGCAGGTGGAGCTCGACGCGTTGCTGGCCCAGTCGGACTTCGTTGTCTGCCTCGCGGCGGCCACCGAGGCGACCGAAGACATGATGAATGCCACCACCTTCGCCGCGATGCGGCCGCATGCCTACTTCATCAATGCCTCGCGCGGCAATCTGGTGGATGAAGACGCACTGCTCGCCGCGCTCGATGCCGGCACGATCGCAGGGTGCGCTGTGGACGTGGGCCGCGCGCCTGACCAGATGCCGTCGCCGCGCGTGGCAGCGCATCCGCGCGTGATCGCCACGCCGCACATCGGCGGACTCACGCCGGCGGCTGTCGAGCACCAGGCAATGGAGACCGTGTCGCAGCTGGCCGAAATTTTCCAGGGCAGGGCACCGAAGGGCGCGGTGAACGCGGCCGAGGCCTACCGCTGGCAGCAGGCCTTTGGTGCGCGCGCCTGAACGTCCGACTCACACATCCCGCAAAGAGAGCTCCATGGAACCGACCCGGAATGCGCGCTATGCAGGCGCCTGCGATTGCCACGTCCATATCTACGAAGACCGCTTCCCGTTGATTCCGAACGTCGCATGGGTGCCGCCGCATTCGCCGGTGTCGGCTTACCGCGAGCAGGTGCAGCAGCCGCTGGGCATCGACCGCGCCGTGGTCGTGCAGCCCACGGGCTATGGCTTCGACAACAGCTGCACGCTCGATGCGCTGGCCCAGTTCGGCAATGCAGCGCGCGGCATCGCGCTGGTAGCGCCCGACGTGGCCGATGCCGAGATCGCGCGCCTGCACGCGGGCGGCATGCGCGGCGTGCGCTACATGATGATCGGCGGCGTGCTGAGCTGGGCATCGCTCGAACCAATGGCCGCGCGGCTGGCCAATGCCGACTGGATGGTCAACCTGCAGCTCGACGGCCGCACGATGCCCGAGCACGAGGCGGTGCTCAAGCGCCTGCCGTGCCGGCTGGTGCTGGACCACAACGGCAAGTTCCTGGAGCCGGTGGCGCCTGACCACCCGTCATTCCAGTCGCTGCTGCGCGTGCTCGATTCGGGGCGCGTGTGGATCAAGCTTTCGGCGCCCTACGAAACCTCGAAGACCGGCGCACCCGGCTATGACGACGTGAGCCTGCTGGCCCGCACGCTGGCCGAAAAGTTTCCCGAGCGCTGCCTCTGGGCCAGCAACTGGCCGCACCCGGGGCGCAACCCCAGGCCCGAAAGCGCGCCGCTGTACGACCTGCTGTTTTCCTGGGCGACCAGCGATGACACGCGGCGGCGCATCCTCGTGGACAACCCGGCGGCGCTCTACGGCTTCTAGGCGCCGCGCCTCACCAGCAGGCGTTGCGGCCCCTGGCCCTCGGCGCCCAGCCGGTCCAGCGGATTGCGCAGCTTGCACCGGTCGATCGACAGGCAGCCGCAGCCGATGCAGTCGTCGAGCGTGTCGCGCAGCTTCTGCAGCTGCGCCATGCGCTCGTCCAGCTCGGTGCGCCACGAGGCCGACAGGCGGGCCCAGTCTTCGCGGCTGGGCGCTGCGGATGCGGGGAGGGTAGCCAGCGCCGTGCCGATGTCGGCAAGCGAAATGCCTACCCTTTGCGCTACCCGCACGAAGGCCACGCGCCGCAGCACCGTGCGCGGATAGCGTCGCTGGTTGCCTGCAGTGCGGGTGCTGTCGATCAGGCCCTGTGCCTCGTAGAAATGCAGGGTGGACACCGTGACGCCGCTGCGGCGCGCGACTTCGCCGACGGTGAGCGCGGGTGAGATGCCGGCCTTTTGCAGTGCGTCGTTCATGTGGAGAAAAACCTCTTGACCTCAACTTTGCTTGAGGTTTGAGAATAACTTTCAGCGCGCAGGTCCTGTGCGCATTTTTCTCATCAAGGAACCCGCTTCATGTCGAACGATGCCATCCCCCTCCAATCCGGTCCTGTCTTCCGCATCGACAAGTTTGTCGTGCCCGCCGAAGCTCGCCCCGGGTTCATCGCCCAGATGCACCGCATCCAGCAGACGTTGCGCACCTGGCCGGGCTGCCAGCGCACCTACGTGCTGGACCAGACCGGCGGCAGCGGCGAATTCAACGTGGTGACGCTGGTCGAGTGGGCGAGCGAGCAGGCCGTGGCCTCGGCCGCCGAGTTCGTGAAGAAGAAGTTCGCCGAGGAAGGCTTCGATCCGGTTGCGTTCACGAAGAATGCGGGCGTGCGCAGCGACCAGGGCTTCTACCGCATCGCCTGATGGCCGGGAAGGACGAGCCTGTCAACTTCTCACTGACAGGCGTTGCACGGGTTGACAAGAGCCTCCTGTCGCTTTGATACTGAACCTCAAGGTTCATCATTCAAGCAAAGGAGATCCCATGCAGAAGATCGTTCCCTGCCTCTGGTTCGACGGCAACGGCGAAGACGCGCTGAAGTTCTACACCTCCATCTTTCCGAACTCGCGCGTGACCGACAAGCTGCTCTGGGGCGACGTCAACCCAGCCAAGAAGGGCTCGCTGCTCACCGCGACCTTCGAGCTCGAAGGGCAGGAGTTCATGGTGCTCAACGGCGGGCCTCAGTACAAGTTCAACCCGGCCATCTCGATGTTCGTGAAGTGCGAGACGCAGGCCGAGGTCGACAACTACTGGGACAAGCTGCTCGAAGGCGGCGGCGAGCCGGTGCAATGCGGCTGGCTCACCGACCGCTACGGCGTGTCGTGGCAAATTGCGCCCACGGCCATGATCCGCATGTTCCAGGACAAGGACCCGGCCAAGGCCGCCCGCGCGATGGAGGCGATGATGAAGATGGTCAAGCTCGATCTCGCCGCGGCGCAGAAAGCCTTCGACGGGGAGTGATCTGCCGTCGCCCCGGCCAAGGTGTAGCGGCTACACCAGCCGGTGGATTGCCTTCTTGCGCCACACCAGCTGGTAGTACGCGGTCTGCAGCAGCAGCATCGCGCCGAAGGTCACGGGGTAGGCGATCCAGATCCCGTCGAGCCCGATGCGGTGGCTCATGACCCAGGCGACCGGCACTTCCACGCCGAGGATGCAGACGATGGAAATCAGCGTGGGCACCAGCACCGAGCCGCTGGCGCGCATGATCCCCGACAGCGCAGCGGCCATGCCGAAGATCACCAGGCTCCACAGCATGATGTGCAGCAGCGTCTGGGCAATTTCGATCACCGGCGCGCTGGTGATGAAAAAGCCCATCAGCGGCCGCGAGAACAGGTAGCCCAGCAGCACGAGCCCGCCGGTCAGCACCAGGTTCATCAGCAGCGCCGTCTTCGCGATCGCGCCGAGCCGGTTGGCGCGGCCCGCACCGATGGCCTGCGCGCCGAGGATCGATGCGGTGATGGCAATGGAGATTGCCGGGAACTGCACGTACGCCACCACCTGGTTCACCGCGCCGTAGGCGGCCGTGGCATTCGAGCCGTAGCCGTTGACCATAGAAAGCAGCACCACCTCGGCCAGCGCCACGACGATCATCTGCACGCCCGTGGGCACGCCGATGCGCAGTACGGCCTTCAGCAATTGCGGCTGTATGCGCAAGTTGCGCATGAACGCCGCGTCAGGCGCAAGCGGGCTCTTTTTCTGGCGCAGCCGGAAGCCGAGCCAGGTGGTCGCCACGATGAAGGACAGCACCGACGCCCACGCACCGCTCGCCACGCCGAGCTGCGGAAGGCCGCCCCAGCCGCGAATGAGCGCGGGGGTAACCACCAGCCCGATGAGCGTCGAGATCACCAGCGTGAGAAGCGGCGTGACGGTGTCGCCTACGCCGCGCAGCATCGCGGTGGCCAGCAGGAACACGAAGACGCCAGGCATCGCGATCAGCATGATGCGGGCGTAGCGCGTGGAGTCGGCCAGCACGTCGGGCGGCGTGCCCAGCGCGGCCAGCATCGGCGTGGTGAACGCGCCGCCGAACACCGCGATCACCAGGCCCATCAGCACGCCGACGGTGAGCGTGGTGCCGGCCACGGCCTTGGCCTTGGCAACGTCGCGCGCGCCCCAGGCTTGGCCGATCAACACCGAAGCGCCGGCGCCCAGGCCGATGATGAAGGCGATGAAGAAGAACATCACCGGAAAGAAGCTCGACACGGCGGCCAGCGCGCCCACGCCGAGCATCTGCCCCACGTACACGTTGTTGAGCGTGCCCGAGAGCGATTGGAGGATGTTGCTGAGCAACATCGGCGCGAGGAAGAAGAGAAAGACCTTCCACAGCGGACGCGGCGCATTGACTGGCGCCACGGGCACGCCTTGCAGGCCGCTAGCGTCGGCGCCGCTGCCGGCGCCGGTTGTCTCGGGTGTTGTTCTCATTGGGGAGGCCAGCCTGCGGCCGACAGTTTCTGCAAATGGGCGCGCACGTCGGCGGGCCAGGGCTCGATCAGGTTGCCGAAGCGTTGCTCCTCGCCGGCGAACAGTGCGCGGGTGGCTTCCTCGAAGCCGGGCAGGTTGCCCGCGATGGCGGTCATGAAGCGGTAGGTGGCTTCGTGCGCGGCGCGCACGGTGTCGCGCTCGGCGTTCACGCGGCGGGCGTCGTCGACCAGCTTGCGCAGCGCGACCGAGGCGCCGCCGGGCTGGCGTCCGAGCCAGTCCCAGTGGCGCGGCAGCAGCGTGACTTCGCGTGCGACCACGCCGAGCTTGGGCCGGCCAACGCCGCGCGGGGCGTCGTCGCGGTGCTCGGCTTCGTGATCGCGCAACTCGGGCAGCAACTCGCGCAGGTCAAGGTCGAGTTGCGTGCCGGTCTGGTCGTCGAAAACAAGGTACGGCCCGGGGTCGTCGCGGCGGCGCAACTGGTCGAGCACTTCGGCCTTGCTGCCCTGTGCGATGCGCTGAAAGCCGAAGAACACGGTCAGGGTGGTGGGTGGGGTGTCAGATGACATTCGGGTGTTTTGTTCCTGGGGGTGCCAAGCGAAACGAGGTGCGTAATCTACTCGCTGAAGCGCTCCGGCGTGCGGCATCTCGCCGCCGTACGTTGCGTGGGCGCTCATGGCGTGTTGTAGCCGTTCGGGCCGAAGCATTGAAGCTCTTCCTGCCAGAGCGGCAGGAGCCTGTCGAGTTCGGCCTTGCGATCGAAATCGGGGTCTTCGCGTTCCTTGATCCGGTCGATCACTTCGAAGATGAAATTGCCGGCGCCGTGCGCGTTCCAGTCTTGCTGGAGCGCCTTGTTGCGGTGAGCGCGCATGTTCAGCTCGAAGCGCGCGCGGTTCATCGCGCCTTCGACATCGAGGCTGCCGGCCACGTAGACGCGGCCGCTCAGCTTGTTTCGGATGACGAAGACGCCGGCCGGGCGCGGGGTTTCCTTGTAATGGCGGGTGAGGGCGCGCCGGGTTTCTTCAGAGAGGTTCATGCATCAAATATTACCCGGGTTAAATTGAAATGACAATATACCCGGGTAAAAATGAACCAACTCAACCTTCCCTGAACCGCCGCCAGCCCCGCGAAATGCGCCGGTTCAGCGCCCGCACCAGGCGCCACGGGCGGCTGTGGCGAACGATGGTGAGCACATGGTCCTTCCAGGCCTTCCACCTGGGATACCAGCGGGCGAACCACGGAATGCGCATCAGCGGCCCTTCGACCAGCTGGAAGATCCGCGCGACGACGGCCGTGCCCGCCAGCTTGGCCAGCACGAGCACGGTGAGGCCCGTGGCTGCATGGCCGCGGCTGAAGAGAAAGAGAGCCAGCACCTTCACCGGAAGCAGCAGCAATACGGGCACGAAGAAGGCCAGCACCGCACCCCAGGGCGGCAGCCGGCGCAGCCGGTCTTCAAGCGCGGCCCAGAAGGGAAGGCGGGACAGCCGTGCCGCCAGCGCAGCCAGTGGCTCCCAGCCCCACTCCTCGAAGAGCAGCAGGGGAACGATGAGCGCGGTGCCAACGGCGCTGAACAGGGCACGCAAGACGCGCAGGACGCGCGCAAGGAATGTCATCCGCGAAGGGTAAGGCAGCGCGAGCCCGCGGCCGCCCGGCCGCGCGGGCCTGCGCTGCTTATTTCTTCTCCGGCACGAAGAAGAGGTATTCGCCGCGTCCCATTTCGGGAGTGATTTCGTAGCCGGAGCACAGGTCGCTCGCGCACTGCAGGATGATCACGCGCGGCCAGATCGTCGCGGCTGTCGGAAAGCCCGGCAGGTATTGCGGCACGTGCCACACGCCCAGGGTGCCGACCGGCTCGGCGTTCTCGGTGCCCCGTGCATTCTGCAAGCCGCTGCCCATGTTCATCCGCTCGATGCGCAGCACCGGCGGCGAGGGTGCGGCCGCTGCAGCCGCGACTGTCGCCGTGCAGCAGGCCGCCAGCCAGAGGATTACGGTCCTGGTCATGTCAGGCTCCACGCGGTCATTGCCGGACTGCCATCGATGCGGACGCAACGTCGCCGGCCGGCCGTGCCGCGCGAATGGCGGCCACTTCGCCCGGATCCATTGCCGTCACCGTAGCGCTGGCAACGGGCATCGACACCGCCGCCGGAGGCTCGTCCTGGGCCGTGGCCACAGGCTGCGCGGGGGGCGTGACTTCGGCGATGGGCGCTGGCGGCGCCGCCGCCGGTACCACTGCGACGGGCGCCACTGGCGCAGCCGCAGCCACCGGGCGCGCCGGTGCCGGGAGCGCACCGCTTGCCGACGCCTGCGGACCGTAGGCGGTTACGCGCTCGTCCGCAGTCATCGACTGCGGGCATTTCGTGCCCGTCATCTCCAGCGCCGCCAGGGCTGCGGGGTCCATGCAGTCCATGGCGAGCGAAGCGGCCTTCATGCCCTTGTTCCAGAGTTCGCGGCTCATCTTCAGGCGCTTGCAGTGCTCGTCCGTCCAGGTGGTGCCGAAGCTGAGTCCGACGCCCGGTCCGTTCGCGCTTGCGCTCGTGCTGCCCATGCAGGTGTCGTTGCTCGTCGTCAGGTTCGGGCCGTTGACCGACGGCACGTTCTTGATCGTGTAGCTGCCCCGGTAGTCGACGGTGCTCGTCGTGGCGCCCGTGTTGTTGACGTTCTGGTTCAGCGTCGCCCGGGTGTCTGCAGGGGTGTTGGTGTTGAAGTTCACGGCCTGGGTGTTGCCCTGGGCCGAGGTGGTGGCTGAGCTCGATGACTGGTTGTTGGCACCGCCCGCCGTGGTCTGCGCCATGGCGCCCGCGGACAAGCCCAGCAAGGTCAGGACAATAAGTTTTTTCATGTTCTCAACTCCTTTGGAAGCCGGGGAGGGGCTAGCCCCTCCCCATTTCTGAGTGCAACAACCGGTGCGAGAACGGCTCAGGGAGCCGATGCAGTTGCGCCGGAGCCAGCCAGGCCGCCGGTACCGCCACCATTGCTGAAGCCGGCGGCATTGCCGAAGCTGAGGTTGGTCACGCCGAAGGAGCCGCCGGTCGAGCCCGCCGTCGCCGAGGTGGTCGTGCCGTTGACGAAGCCGTTGACGGCGCCCGACGAGGCATTGAAGCTCGACGTCGTGCCGGAGGTGCGCGTTACCACGGCCAGACCACCGCCAGGACCCGCGGCCGTTGCGGCCGTGTTGTTGGTCGTGGAGCCAGCGGCTCCGCCTGCGCTGCCGCTCACGGAGTTCGGGCCACCCGCGCTGTAGTTGGCGTTGGCGGTCGCGCCTGCATTGGCCGAAGCGTTGGCGCCGCCGGTAGCCAGGCCGTTGCCGGTCGTTGCGGCCACGCTGGTCACGCGGCCCTGTGTGGTCGCCGTGCCGCCTGCCGTTGCGCCACCGATGCGCAGACCCGGAAAGCTGACTGCGCCGCCTGCAGCGTTGGCGCTGGCCGACGAGCTGGAATTGGCCGCGTTGTAGCTCAGTGCACTGCCCGTGCCCGAGCTGGCTGCAACGGATCCGGCGGAACTGGAAGAGCCGGTCGTCGTACTGGTGGCGGCGAGGGCCGTGGTGCTGGTTGCCGAGGCAACGCTTCCAACCAGAACCACTGCGATCGCGATGAGTGTCTTCTTCATGATGCTTCCTCGAAAGTTGTTGAAACGAACCCGATTGCCGGATCGATCCGGCCATCAGCTAGCGGTCAGTGGCACTGCTTGAAATGCTTCCGTCACGACCGAGGTGCAGTTTCTGCGTCGAGGAACCAGCGAAAAATGCCCAGTGCTGGGTAGAGCAAGGCTATGGCGAAAGGTGTGTTTTGCACCGTTTCGGGGGCCGCGGGTGGAGGCCCCCCCGATGCAATGTCCGAGAGAAAAACTACAACTTTCGATGGACATTGTTGACTAATGGAAACAAAATGCAACCAAAGTAATCAAAAAAACTGAAACCAAAAATTTGAGTAGAAATGAATTAACTTTTGGTCACGAACAAGATGTGCTATGTGTCACAAAGGGGCTGGAATGGAAAGCGATCTCGACATTTCATTGACAGATGTGGGCAGCGGGGGTAAGCAATACGCCAACCCCGGCCAGTTCGGCGGGCTCCTCTCGCCGTCCGCCGACACTCTCCCGTGGCCCGATTTCCTGACCGGGCAACAGACCAAACCCGTGCGCGTCCTGCTGGTGGACGACGACCCCTTCGTGCGTCGCGTCATCGCCCAGGAATTGCTGGGCGACCTGCGCATTCAGCTCGAAGGGCAGGCCGGCACGCTGCGCGAAGGCCGACGATTGCTGATGCAGCATGAGTTCGACGTGCTCATGGTCGACATCCGCCTGGGCGACGGCAGCGGATTCGAGCTCATCGAAGAGGCCAAGCGGCACCGCAGCGCAGCGGAAATCATCGTCATCTCGGCGCTCGAGGACGAACCCCAGGTGCTGCATGCCTTCGAGCTCGGCGCCTCCGGCTACCTGGTCAAGAACGCCTGGTTCCAGAGCTATGCCCAGGCCGTACTGCAGGTGGTGAACGGCGGTGCCGCCATCACGCCCCGGCTGGCGCGCCGGCTGCTCGTGCACCTCGATCACAAGCGCTCCAACGTCAATCCGGTGCGTCCGCCGGACACCAAGGCGACGTTATCCGCGCGGGAGCGCGAAGTGTTACGACTTGTAGCAACGGGCTACGTTACCGAGGAAATCGCGCTGCAGCTCACCATCAGCGCCCAGACGGTTAACGCGCACGTCAAGAACATCTACCGCAAGCTGCACGCCCACACCCGCGCGCAGGCCGTGAGCTTTGCCTCCCACCGGGGGCTTCTGTAGCCCATGCCATGCTGGCGCCGCAGGTCCTTTCTTTACCGCACTTCCTGGAAGACCAGTTCGTGTGGCTGTCGATCGGCTCGTGGTGCGTGCTGTTGACGTGGCTGCGCACGCGCGTCTCGCGCCGGCGGCTGCTGATGTGGGCCGGCCTGGCGGGTGCGCTGCACCTGACGCCCGTGACCGCGCAGGTCATTCGGGCCACTTCGGCCATCGGCGTGACGGCGGATGGCATGCCGTTCGCCTTCTGGGCGCTGCAGGCGCTGAACGTGGCGGTGCTTGCCGCGCTCATCGCGAGCGTCTGTTTTCTTGTCTTCCGGCGTCGTGCCGCAGACCATCGGCCGTCGCAGGCGGTGGTCGCCGAGCGACGGCGCATCGCCAACGATCTGCATGACGGCGTGGGCTCCCGGCTGGTGGCGCTGCTGGCCAGCCAGGACCCCCGGTCCGCCGGGCCCGGCAGCCTGTCGATGGCCCTGCAGGACTGCCTGCTCGAACTCCAGATGACGGTGGACGACCTCGACGAACAGACTTCCGCCACCGTCGTCGAGCGACTGGCCCACGTGCGCTACCGGCTGCAGCCCGCGTTCGACCGGCTCGGCATCGCACTGGAATGGCACATCGCCAGCGAGGCCCACACCCGCTGGGTGCCGCCGGAAACCGCGATGCAGATCTGCCGGGTGGCGCAGGAAGCCATGTCCAATGCGCTGCGGCATGCGCAGGCGACCCGTGTCGAACTGCGCTTCGGCCTTCGCGACCGGGGATTGCTGATGCTGGAGGTGCGCGACGACGGCCGCGGGCTGGGTACGCGAAGCGCGTCTTCCACCGATACGGGCAAGGGCCTGCGCAGCATGCGCTCCCGGGCCGACGCCATCGGCGGCGAGCTGACGATCGAAAATGCCGCGCCGCGCGGGCTGAGCGTGCTGCTGGTGGTCCCGAGCCAGGCGCAGGCGCCAGCCGGCACCCGGGCCGAAGCGGAAAGCATGCTGTAACACGCCCGCCGGGCCGCCCGGACGGACGCCATCCGCGCCTATGGCAAACTCCCGCGCTTTGCCAGGGACGCGCTCAAGACATGCAGAAAATCATTCGCCAGCTCGCCGCCGAAATCAAGGTCGGCGAGAACCAGGTGAAGGCCGCCGTCGAACTGCTCGACGGAGGCGCCACGGTTCCATTCATCGCCCGCTACCGCAAGGAAGCCACCGACGGCCTCGACGACACCCAGCTGCGTGAACTGGAAGCGCGTCTTTCCTACCTGCGCGAACTCGAAGACCGCCGCGTGGCGGTGCTCAAGGCCATCGATGAGCAGGGCAAGCTGACCCCCGAGCTCCGCGCCGCGATCGAATTCGCGCCGACCAAGCAGGAACTCGAAGACCTGTACCTGCCGTTCAAGCAAAAGCGCCGCACCAAGGGCCAGATCGCCCGCGAATTCGGCATCGAGCCGCTGGCCGACAAGCTGCTGGCCGACCCCACGCTCGACCCGGCCGTTGAAGCCAAGGCCTTCCTGCAGCCCGCCACCACGCTGGACGACGGCAAGCCGGGCCCCGATTTCTCCACCGTACCGCTCGTTCTCGACGGCGTGCGCGACATTCTTTCCGAGCGCTGGGCCGAAGACGCTGCACTGGTGCAGGGCCTGCGCGAATGGCTCTGGGCCGAGGGTCTGCTCAAGTCCAGCCTGATGGCCGGCAAGGACGAAAACAACGCCGACATCGCCAAGTTCCGCGACTACTTCGAGTACGACGAGCCCATCGGCCGCGTGCCCTCGCACCGTGCGCTGGCCGTGTTCCGCGGCCGCGCGCTCGACATCCTCGATGCCAAGCTGGTGCTGCCCGTGGAGCCCGAACCGGGCAAGCCCAGCATCGCCGAAGGCCGCATCGCGCTGCACCTGGGCTGGAGCCATGCGGCTCGTCCCTCGGACGACCTGATCCGCAAATGCGTGGCCTGGACCTGGCGCGTCAAGCTGGCGCTGTCGACCGAGCGCGACCTGTTCACCCGCCTGCGCGAAGACGCCGAGAAGGTCGCGATCAAGGTGTTCGCCGACAACCTGCGCGACCTGCTGCTGGCCGCGCCCGCCGGCCCGCGCGTCGTGATGGGCCTGGACCCGGGCATCCGCACCGGCGTGAAGGTGGCCGTGGTCGACTCCACCGGCAAGCTGGTCGAAACCGCCACCGTGTTCCCCCACGAGCCGCGCAAGGACTGGGAAGGCTCGCTGCACACGCTGGGCAAGCTGTGCGCCAAGCACGGCGTGAACCTCATCGCCATCGGCAACGGCACCGCCAGCCGCGAAACCGACAAGCTGGCCGCCGACCTCATCAAGCTGCTGGCCAAGATGGCCGCCCAGGCCGGCGCGCCCGAAATGAAGGTCGACAAGGTCGTCGTCAGCGAAGCCGGCGCTTCCGTGTACTCGGCCAGCGAATTCGCCTCGCAGGAAATGCCCGACGTGGACGTGAGCCTGCGCGGCGCCGCCTCCATTGCGCGCCGACTGCAAGATCCACTGGCCGAACTCGTGAAGATCGACCCCAAGAGCATTGGCGTGGGCCAGTACCAGCACGACGTGAACCAGAGCGAACTCGCGCGCACGCTGCAGGCCGTGGTCGAAGACTGCGTGAACTCGGTGGGCGTCGACCTGAATACCGCCAGCGTGCCGCTGCTCAGCCGCGTCTCGGGCCTGTCGGCCAGCGTGGCCAAGGCGGTGGTGCGCTGGCGCGAAGCGAACGGCGCGTTTTCCACCCGCAAGCAGTTGCTCGACGTGACCGGCTTCGGCCCCAAGGCCTTCGAGCAGAGCGCGGGCTTCCTGCGCATCCGCGACGGCGCCGACCCGCTGGACATCACCGGTGTGCACCCCGAAACCTACCCGCTGGTCGAGCAGATCATCGTGAAGACCGGCAAGCCCATCGCCGAACTGATGGGCCGCGCCGACATGCTCAAGACGCTGAAGCCCGAGCTGTTCGCCAACGAGAAGTTCGGCGTCATCACGGTCAAGGACATCCTGGGCGAACTCGAAAAGCCGGGCCGCGACCCGCGCCCCGACTTCAAGGTGGCGCGCTTCAACGACGGCGTGGACGACATCAAGGACCTGGTCGAGGGCATGATCCTCGAGGGTACCGTGAGCAACGTGGCCCAGTTCGGCGCTTTCGTCGACCTCGGCGTGCACCAGGACGGCCTGGTCCACGTGAGCCAGCTGAGCCACAAGTTCGTCAACGACGCACGCGAAGTCGTCAAGACCGGCGACATCGTCAAGGTCAAGGTGATGGAAGTGGACGTGGCGCGCAAGCGCATCGGCCTGTCGATGAAGCTCGATGCGGCGCCCGCGCGCCGCGACGGCCCGCGCGACAACCGCTTCGAAGGAGCGGGGCGCGGCCAGCAACAACAAGGCCGGCGCGACAACTCGCCGCAGCCGGCGGGGCAGATGGCGAGTGCTTTTGCCAAGCTGCAGGGGCTGCGCAAGTAAGCGGATTCCTCACCTGTTAAACTAGTCAGATAACTAGTTTGATGGGTGGTTGCAATGAAAACCTGGCCTGTGCAGGACGCCAAGGCGCGTTTCAGTGAGTTTCTCGAGGCCTCTCTCGTCGAAGGGCCGCAAATGGTGACGAAGCGTGGAGCCGAGGTGGCCGTGCTTGTTCCTGCAGCTGAATGGCGGCGCTTGCACGCCACGGCAAAGCCATCGCTCAAGGACCTGCTGCTCTCGACGGAAGCACGCACCGAATTCCTTGTTCCGCAGCGGGGTGCCGCACGCAGGCGCCGCATCACGCCAATGCGCTGAGGCCGGTATGTATCTGCTGGACACGAACGTCATTTCCGAACTTCGCAGGCCTCGTCCGCACGGCGCGGTCGTCGCGTGGCTCACGCCCATTGTGGACAGCGATCTTCATCTCTCGGCGGTGACGCTAGGAGAGATCCAGGCCGGCATCGAACTCACGCGCGAGCAAGACGCCGCCAAGGCCAGCGAGATCGAGCAATGGGCCGCATTGGTTGCAGCTTCCTACAACGTTCTCCCCATGGATGCAGAAACCTTCAGGCTCTGGGCGAAGCTGATGCATCGCAGTTCGAACACGCTGTATGAAGACGCGATGATTGCCGCCACTGCAAGGCAGCATGCGCTGACCGTAGTGACCCGCAACGTGAGCGATTTCGCAGGGTTTGGCGTCGAGGTGCTCAACCCCTTCGAGCACACACAGGCATGAAAGCCCTGCGCATCTACGCCGGCCCCGCGGCCCGCAAGCACATCGAACAGCACGGCCTGCGTCCGCAGGACGTGCGCACCATCCCCGGCGCGGCGGGCGGCCCCAAGGGGTTGATCCTCGGTGCGCTCGACCGCTTCATCTTCGGCCGCTGGCTCACGCAGTCGAGCCAGCAGGTGCATCTGGTGGGCGCCTCCATCGGCGCATGGCGGCTGTCGACGGCCTGCCTGGCCGACCCTGACGCCGCTTTCGAACGCTTCGAGCACGACTACGTGCACCAGCAGTTCGAAGTGCCGCCGGGGCAGAAGCGGCTCAGCCCGAGCCAGCTCAGCGAGCGTTTCGCCGAAAGCCTCGAAGCCTTCTACGGCGGGCGCATCGGCGAAGTGCTGAGCCATCCGCGCTATCGCCTGCACGTGGTGACATCGCGCGGGCGCCACATCCTCGGGCGCGAGGGCAGGGCGCGCACGCCGGTCGGCTACCTGGGCGCCTTTGCCACCAACAGCCTGCACCGCAAGAGCCTGGGTGCATGGCTGGAGCGCTGCGTGTTTTCCACGCCCGGCGCGGCCTTGCCCTTCGGCACGCGCGACTTCCGCACGCGTCAGCATGCGTTGAGCGAGGCCAACTTCAACATGGTGCTGCAGGCCTCGTGCTCCATTCCGTTCCTGCTGGCGGCGGTGCACGACATTCCGGGCGCGCCGCGCGGTGCCTACTGGGACGGCGGCATCACCGACTACCACCTGCACCTCGACTACCAGCCGGCCGATGAGGGCATCGTGCTGTACCCGCACTTCCAGCAGGCGGTGGTACCGGGCTGGCTCGACAAGGGCCTGCGCTGGCGCCACAAGGCCAGCGGCTTCCTCGACCGCATGGTGGTGCTCGCGCCCGACCCCGAATGGGTGCGGTCGCTGCCCAACGGCAAGCTGCCCGACCGCAAGGACTTCATCCACTTCGCCAACGACGCGCAGGCACGCATCTCCGCCTGGGGCCGGGCCACGCGGGAGGCGCAGCGGCTGTCGGATGAGTTCGAAGGCTGGCTTCAGCGCGACGGCGTGCCCGAGACGCTGCCGCTCTGACCGAGAAGCGCCAGCGGCGCGGCGCAGTCGAGGATGTTCACTTCCACCTCATCGCCGACCTTGAGCGAGGCGCCCGCGGGCCAGTGCCCTGTGCCGATCGAACGCGTATGCACGCCGCCGTTGTGGTAGCGCACGATGACGTAGGGCGCTGCGGCGCCGCCCTCGACGCCGCAATCATGGTCGGCCGTTTTGGCCAGATCGCCCGCGCGGCCCACGCTGACGACCTGCGCGGTCCGCCAGCCGGCCGAGTGATCGAACGAGTGCGCATCGAAGGCGGTGCAGCCACCGAGCGTCAATGCCCACAGAGCGACCATGCGACGCATACCTTTCATGGCACTGGCCCGACGGCCGCCGTGGCCTGGATCTCAACGCGGTATTCCGAGTCGATCAGCTTCGCCCCCACCGTGGCGCGCGCTGGCGTGTGGCCGGCAGGCACCCATTCGTCCCACACAGAGTTCATCGCGGCGTAGTCGCCCACGGTGCGCAGGTAGATCGTCACGCTGACCAGGTCTTTCTTCGTCGCGCCCTGCGTGGCGAGCATGTCGTCGATGTGATGCAAGATCTCGCGCATCTGCCCGGTGATGTCGAGCGACGGGTTCTCGGCCACCTGGCCGGAGAGGTAGAGCAGGCGCGCGGCGCCCAGGTCGACGGTCACCATCTCGCTGAAGCGGGGGCCCATCTCGTGGCGGATGATGTTCATGGCGATGCGGGGGAATGGGAAGAAGACGAGGCGGCTAACTGCGCCGGTGGAGCAGCAGTATTCCACCAGCCGCCGCCGAGCGCCTGGAAGAGGGCCGCCGCATTGGTCAGCCGCAGCGCGCGGGCCTGCACGAGATTTAGCAGCGCCTGCTGCTGAGCCTGCTGCGCAATGCGCAGAGACAACGCACTGGCGTCACCAAGGCGCACCTGCGCCCGCGTGCGCGCCAGGCTCTGCGAGGCCGTGCGCTCGGCCTTCAGGGCCGCCTGCAGCGTGCGGGTGTCGGCGTCGATTGCTTCGAGCGTGTTGGCGACGTCCTGGAAGGCGGCGAGCACCGTCGCTCGGTACTGCGCGGCCGCCTGGTCGAACGAAGCCCGCGCGGCAGCTTCGCGGTGCTTCAGCGCGCCGCCATCGAAGATGGGCTGGGTCACGCTGGCCGCGACGGTCCAGAACAGCGATGACGACTTGAACAGCTCCGACAGCGTGTAGGCCGACGAACCGTACGAGTTCACCCCCAGCGTCACGTTCGGCAGTCGTGCAGCGACCGCTACGCCGATGGCGGCGCTGGCCGCCTGCAGCTGCGCCTCGGCCGCACGCACGTCAGGCCGGTGCTCGACCAGGCTGGACGGCAAGGTCAGCGGCAGCTCCGCAGGCAGTTGCAGGGCATCGAGATCGAAATGCGCCGCCACGCCTTCGCTCGGGTAGCGGCCTGCCAGCGTGGCCAGCAGGTTGCGCTGCTGCGCGAGCTGCTTGTCGAGCGGCGGCAGCGTGGCCTCGGTTGCGGCAAGCGAGGCCTCTTGCGCATCGACGTCGGCCAGTGCCACTTGGCCCAACGCCTGTTGCTTCCGATAGGCCTGCAGCACTTCTTTCTGTCCCGCGACGATTTCCAGCGTGGCGCCTTGCTGCGCGCGCAGAGAGGCTTCGGTGATCGCGGCGGCCACCACGTTGCTGCTCAGCGTGAGCTTTGCGGCCAGGCTCTGGAAGCGCTGCAGCTCGGTCTGCGCCTGCGAGCCCTCGACCTGCCGGCGCGTGGCGCCGAACACGTCCGGCGTGTACGACACCGTTACCTGCGCGGTGTGCAGCGTGTACAGGTTCGCGTTGGAAGAAACCGGGCTCGCGACCGCGCTGGCCACGCGCTGCCGCGTGGGCGAGTAGCCCAGCGCCACGCTGGGCCAGAACGCGGCGCGATCGGCGGCTTCGTTCTCCTGCGCCGCGCGCAGGGCGGCATCTGCGGCCTCGATGGTCGGGTTGCCCGCCAGGCTCTGCGTTACCAGCGCGTTCAGCGGCTCGGAGCGAAAGGCCTGCCACCACTGCGCCGGCACGTCGAGCTCGGGCGACAGGCGCGCCAGTGGCACGCCTTCGGCCTCCTTGCTGGCGGGCGGCGAGGCTGTGTACTGCGCGGGCAGGTTCAGCGGTGGCCGCACATAGTCTGGCCCGACCGCGCAGCCACCCAGCAGCAGCACGATGCCGGCCGCCACGGGCGCCGCAAGGCTTGTTGTCTTCTTCATGTGTTGTGTCTCCAGCCTTCCTAACGGTCGCGGCGCGAGCGCGTGCCCCAGCCCTTGCGCTCGAACACCCGCTCCATCGCGAAATACAGCGTCGGCAGGATAAACAGCGTGAGCAGCGTCGACACCACCAGCCCGCCGACCACCACCGTTGCCAGCCCGCGCTGCACGTCGGTGCCCACGCCGGTGGCCAGCGCTGCCGGCAGCATGCCGACCGATGCCACCGTGGCCGTCATCAGCACCGGGCGCAACCGCTCGGCCGCGCCTTCGAGCACCGAGGCTTGCAGGGCAAGCCCTTCGCCGCGCACGCGCCGGAAGTTCGCGACCATGATGATCCCGTTCTGTATGGACACGCCGAACAGCGCGATGAAGCCCACGGCAGTGGCCACGTTGAGCGTTTCGCCCGCCACGTGCACCGCGATCAGCCCGCCCAGCGTGGCCATGGGCACCACGCCGAGAATCAGCGCCACCTGCCGGATCTTTCCGAACTGGAAGAACAGCAGCACCGCCATGATGCAGACCACGATGGCCAGCGACACGCCCAGGCGGGCCTGCGCGCGCTGCTGGTTCTCGAACTGGCCGGCCCATTGCAGCCTGAATTTGGCCGGGTCGAACTTCACTTCCTTCGCGATGCGGGCCCGTGCCTCATCGAGATACGAAGCCAGGTCGCGGTCGCGGTTGTCCACGCGCACCGTGATCTGCCGCTCGTTCATCTCGTGCGAGATGGTGCTTTCGCCGGTCTGCAGCCGGATGTCGGCCACCTGCGACAGCGGCACCTTCGCGCCGCTGGAGCTGTTGAGCAGCAGCGCACCGATGGCCTCGGTGTTGCCCTTGGCGCTCTTGGGCATCTTCACTGCCACGTTGTAGGTGCGGTTCTCCGCATACACCGTGATCACCGGCGCGCCGCCGATGCCGGTCTGGATCAGGCTGGCCACGTCGTTCGCGTTGACGCCGAAGCGCGCCGCCGCCTCGCGGTTCAGCTCGATCACCACCTGCGGAATCGGTGGCTCCTGGAACAGCGAGGCCGAGGCCGTGCCGCGCACCGTCTCCAGCAGATCGACGATCTGGTTGCCGATGCGCCTGCTTTCCTTCAGGTCGTCGCCGTAGATGCGCAACACCAGCGGGCTGTGCGCGCCGCCTACCGAATCGTTCACGCCGTCGATGATCGGCTGGCTGATACCCACGTCGAAGCCCGGCATGCGCGCGAAGCGCTCGGTCAGCGTGTGCACGAAGGCCGCTTTGTTCACCCCGGTCGGCCACTCGCTGTAGGGCTTGAGGCCCACGGGCACCTCCATGTGCGAAGGCGTCCACGGATCGGTGCCGTCGTCGTTGCGGCCCAGCTGCGTCACCACGTACGACACCTCCGGGTATTCGAGCAGCACATGCCGCAGTTCGGTGGCCATCTCGCTGGCCTTGTCGAGCGACAGGCCCGATGGCAGCTGCACCTGCAGCCACAGCGCGCCTTCGTCGATGTCTGGCAAGAACTCGCGTCCGGCCGTGGCGCCCAGCACCATCACCGCGGCCAGCGCCAGTGCGCTCAGGCCGTAGGCGATGGCGGGCACGTCCAGCAGCTTCGCCAGCACGCGGCGGTATGCGCGCGTGAGCCACTCCAGCGGCTTGTTGACGAAGGGCTTGCTCGGCTTGCGCAGCGCCACGTAGGCCAGACTGGGAATGAGCGTCAGCGCGCAGAGCAGGGCACCCACCAGCGCGTAGCCGACCGTGAAGGCCATCGGCTTGAACAGCTTGCCCTCGGCCCGCTCGAAGGCGAACAGCGGAAAGTACGCGGTGATGATGATCAGCGTGGCGAAGAAGATCGGCCCCGACACGTGACTTACGGTTTCGAGGATGTTTCCCTCGGTGAGCGTGGCTTCGGGTTCTTCCTCGCGCCGCCGCAATATCGCTTCCATCACCACGATGGCCCCGTCCACGATGATGCCGAAGTCGATCGCGCCCAGCGAGAACAGGTTGGCCGGCATGCGGGTGAAGTGCATCACGATGAACACCGTGACCAGCGACATCGGAATGGCCACCGCAGCAACCACCGCGCTGCGCGGGCTGCCCAGGAAAAGAATGAGCACGAAGCACACCAGCGCCATGCCTTCGAGCACCGTGTGCGTCACCTTGTCGACGGTGAGCTTCACCAGGTCGTCGCGGTCGATATAGGGCACGATCTTCACGCCCATGGGCGCGAGCTCGGCCTGCAGTTCGTCGATCTTGGCATGAACGCCTTCGAGCACGCGAGACGGGTTCTCATACTTGAGCATCAGCACGATGCCCTCGATGGTGTCGGGGTTGGTGTCCTTGCCGAGGATGCCGCCGCGCTCCTGGTGGCCGAACTGCAGCCGCCCCAGGTCGCGCACCAGCACCGGCGAGCCACCGTTCTGCGCCACAACCACGGTGCCCAGGTCGTCCAGCGTGTGGATCTGGCCGATGCCGCGCACCACATAGCTCTGGTCACCGCGCGCGATGCGCCCGCCGCCCGCGTTGGCGCTGTTGTTGTTGATGGCCGTGACCACGTCATTCAGCACCAGCCCGTACTTCTGCATGCGCGCCGGGTCGAGTTCGATCTGAAATTCGCGCGTGAAACCGCCGAAGTTGTTGATGTCCACCACGCCCGCCACCTGCTTGAGTGCGGGAATCACTTTCCAGCGCTGCAGCTCCGACAGCTCCATCAGGTTCTTCGTGTCCGATTCGAGCGTGTAGCGGTAGATCTCACCGGCCGGCCCTGCAACGGGCCCCAGGCCTGGCTGCGCCCCGGAAGGCAAGCTGACCTGCCCGATGCGCTCGGTGACGCGCTGGCGAGCGAAGTAGTCGTCGGTGCCGTCCTTGAAGCTCAGGTTGATGAGCGACAGCCCGAAGGTGCTGCTCGAGCGGATCGAGGCCAGCCCCGGCGTGTTGCTCAGCGCGCGTTCCAGCGGCGTGGTGATCTGCTGCTCGATTTCCTCGGCGGCCAGGCCGTTGACCTGCGTTGTTACCTGCACGGTCACGTCGCCGAGGTCGGGGTAGGCCTCGACCGTCATCTGCGTCCACGACCAGGCGCCGAACAGCACCAGCGCCACCGACATCGCCCAGGCCAGGTGCCTGCGGCGAAAGAACTGGGTGATGATGAGATTAATCATTCAGCAACACACCGCCACGCACCACAACGCGCTCGCCCGCGGACAGGCCGCTGCGGATGCGGACCTTGTCGCCGTCCTCGCGGCCCAGCTCGACCATGCGCCGCACGAAGGTCCAGGGCTCGGCCTCGACGAACACGCTCACGCTGTCGTTGTTCATCAGCAGGGCAGAGGCCGGCACCTGCGGCTGTGCGCCCTGCGGCACGCCCAGCACGGCCGTTGCGTACATGTTGGGCTTGAAGATGCCCTCGGGGTTGGCGAACACGATGCGCGCGCGGGCGCGGCGCGTGTCCGCGTCGAGCACCGCGCTCACGAAGCCGACCTTGCCGCTGAAGCTGCGGCCCGGGTAAGCGGCCAGCGTAACGACCGCGTTCTGCCCCGGGGTGATCGCACCCACGACGTTCTCGGGCACGTTGACCGTGACCCACACCGAGTCGAGGTTCGACACCGTCATCAGCGCCGCATTGGCGTCGTTCAGGTTGGCGCCCGCGGCTGCGTTCAGCGCAGTGACCGTGCCGGCCATGGGCGCGACGATCTTCAGCACCTGGCCCGCCTGCCCACCGCTGCCTTCAGCGCCCAGGCTGCGCAGGCGCGTTTCGCTGCGGTGCAGTTCGGCCGTCTGCTGCGCGACGCTGCTCTGGGCCGCTTCCACGTCTTTCGCGGCGTTGGAACCGGCCTCGTTCACGCCGCGTGCCCGCACCAGCGCGCGCTGCGCCAGGTCGAGTGCGTCGCGTGCCTTCTGCGCGTCGGCCACGGCCTGCGCGAGATCGGGCGAGGCCATCGTGGCGAGCACCTGGCCGCGCTTGACCGTGTCGCCCAGGCGCACCTTCAGTTCGAGCAGCTTGCCGGTCAGCGGGGGGAGGATGTTGACGGTGCCAGCCGGGTTGGCCTCCACCGTGGCGGGCAGGCTCACCTCGTGCGGCAGGGCGTCCTGGCCGACCGTGGCGACCAGCAGGCGCTCGCGCAGCGGCGAGCCGGCGGGCACGCTCAGGCGGTTGCCCTGGCGCACGAGCATCGGCGCGGGTGCGGCTGCCACGGCGGTGGCGGCATGGGCGGTGTTGTCGAAGGAGTCGACGCACAGCGCCGCGCAGGTCAGTACGCCGAACACGATGCGTGCCGGCGTCATCTGGTACAGGGATTTCTTTTTCATCTTCATCGTCGCAATGCGTCCGTTGCGAGGACGGGCGCGCTGCGCACGGGGTGCCTTCCCCATGCCCTCGATCCGCTCCCGTCTCCTCTCGGCGAGGGTACGAAAGGGCGACTTAAGAAGTTCTCAAGAAATCCTGAAGATGTCTTAAGGATTGGCCCTTGCGCACCCCTGCGGCCTGCAGTCAGGAAGCCGGGGCATGATTCGCGCCATGAGAATTCTGTTGATCGAAGACGACCGCAAGGCTGCCCGGCTGTTGGCCCGGGGCCTGCAGGAAGAGGGCTTTGTCGTCGACGTCGTGCACACGGCGGAGGAGGGTGACGAGGAAGCCTTCGTCGTCGCCTACGACCTGATCGTGCTCGACTGGATGCTGCCCGGTAAGGACGGCCTCACGCTGTGCCGCGACCTGCGCCAGCGCGGCTGCAAGACGCCCGTGCTCATGCTCACCGCCCGCGACGCGCTGAGCGACCGCGTGGCCGGCCTCAACACCGGCGCCGACGACTACCTGACCAAGCCCTTTGCCTTCGACGAGCTGCTGGCCCGTGTGCGCGCTCTGCTGCGCCGCTCCGAGATCATGCGGCCCGTGGTGCTTTCGCTGGCCGACCTGAGCCTCGACCCGCAGAGCCAGCGCGTGCTGCGCGGCGGCATGGTGCTGGACCTGACGCACAAGGAATTCGCGATCCTGCAGATACTGCTGCGCCATGCCGGCGAGGTGGTGAGCCGCTCGCGCCTGGCGGAGCAGGTGTGGAAGGACGACCTGATCGCCATCGACAACCTGATCGACGTGCACATCAGCAACCTGCGCCGCAAGGTCGACGCGCCGCCGGCCGCACCGTTGATACAGACCGTGCGCGGGCGCGGCTTCAGGCTGGCGCTGGCCGACGACGGCGTGGTTGGACATGCTTAGTTTCCGCAAACGACTGGCGCTGGCGCACGTCAGCGTGATCGTGGTTGTGATGGCGATCGCCGCCTTCGGCTCGTACCTCGTGTTCGCGCGCAACGTGCACCGCGAGCTCGATGCCGCGCTGCTCGCGCTGGCCGAGACCGAAATGGGCATGCTGCTGTCCGCCGGCGAGGGCGACACCGTGATCGTGCACGAGGCCCCGCCCGGCCCCGGCGCGCCTTCGTTCGTGCGACTCGACCGGCTGGTGCAGATCGTCGACGCCGAGGGCCGCGTGCTGGCGCGCAGCAGCAACCTCGGCGAGGCGCAACTGCCCATTCCGCCCGCACTGCGCGAGCGGCTCGCGGCGGGCGAGACCGTGTTCGAAACACTCGACGGATTCGGCGAGGAACCGACGCGCATGGTCTCGGTGCCCGTGCCGGGGCGCAGCTCTTCCTTGTTGGCAGTGCAGGTGGCCGGCTCGCTGGACGACGTGAACCGCACGGTGGCGATGGCCAGCGTGCTGTTCCTGATCCTCGGCGGCGCGCTGCTGCTGGCGCTGGGTGCGGCGGGCGCGCTGATCACCCGGCGCGCCTTCGGTGCTATCGACGACGTGGTGCAGCAGGCGCATCGCATCGGTGACGCGAACCTGGGCGAGAGGCTGCCGCACCCCGGAACGAACGACGAGATCGGCCGGCTGGTCGACACGCTCAACGCCATGCTGGCGCGCATCGAGCAGGGCATGGAGGCGCAGCGGCGATTCACGGCGGATGCGTCGCACGAGCTGCGCTCGCCGCTGTCGCGGTTGCGCACCGAGCTTGAACTCGCTTTGCGCAGGCCGCGCGAACCGGCGGCCTATGTGGAGACGCTGCATTCCTCGCTCGAAGAAGTCGAATCGCTCACGCTGCTGGTCGAAGAGCTGCTGGTGCTGGCCCGGCTCGACGCGGGCCAGGAGCGCGACGCGGCCGAGACGGTGTCGCTGAACGTGCTGGCGGAAGAGGCCGTGCGCCGGTTGGAGCCGATGGCGCGCGAAAGGCGGCTGGAGATTTCATTGGTACCCGCACTGCCCGTGGCTGCGCGGGTGGCGCGCGGCGCGGCGAGCCTGGCTCTGGCCAATCTGCTCGACAACGCGCTCAAGTTTTCGCCGGCCGGCACGACGGTGCGCGTGAGCCTGCGTGCGGACGTGGAGGCGAATGAAGCGGTCATCAGCGTGGCGGACAGCGGGCCGGGCATTCGCGGAGACGAACTGCCGCATCTGTTCGAGCGCTTCTATCGCGGTGCCACGGCGCGGTCGGACGAGAAGACGCCTGGGCTTGGATTGGGGCTGGCGCTGTCGCAGGCCGTGGTGCATGCGCATGGCGGGCGGATCGAGGCGGCGAACGAAGCAGGCGGCGGGGCACGGTTCGATATGCGGTTGCCGTTGGCGCGGTGAGGCTGACCCGCCGGGCAAACCCTGACCGTGCCGGCGTGCGGCGCTTCGAGAATGGCCCGGTCCATTCATTCCAAAGCAACGCCGCCACCATGCCCCACGCCACGCTGTCTCGCCGCCGGTTCACGCTCGCCACTGCCGCCGCAAGCCTCGCCTTGCCATCGTTCGCACAGGGCGCATGGCCGACCAAGCCGATCCGCATCATCGTGCCCTATACGCCCGGTGGGTTCACCGACCAGATGGCGCGGCTGGTGCAGATCGGGCTGCAGACGAAGCTCGGTCAGCCGGTGCTGATCGACAACAAGCCCGGCGCCAACAGCCTGATCGGCGTCGATGCCATCGCCAAGGCGGCGCCCGACGGCACGACCTTCGGTGTCGTCATCGCCGCCTACGCGGCCAACACCACGCTGTACCCCAAGCTGCCCTACGACCCGCGAAAGGATTTGACGGGCGTGTCGCTGATGGGTGTGTCGCCGCTGCTGGCCGCGGTGAATGTCGATGCGCCTTTCAAGACCGCGCGCGAGCTCATCGACTATGCGCGCGCCAACCCGGGCAAGGTGAGCTTCGGCTCATCGGGCAACGGCTCGGCCGCGCACCTCACCACCGAGCTGTGGAAGTCGCTGACGCAGACTTTCATGATCCACATCCCGTACCGGGGTGCGGTGCCGGCGCTGACCGACCTGATGGGCGGGCAGATCCAGCTTTTCTTCGATGCGCCCACGGGGCTCATCAATCAGGCCAAGGCAGGCAAGGTGCGACTGATTGGTGTGGCGGGCGACAAGCGACTGGCGGCGGCGCCCGAGGTACCGACCTTCATCGAGCAAGGCTTCGCGGGCTTCACCGGCAGCACCTGGGCCGGCATGTTGGCGCCAGCGGCTACGCCCCGCGATGTCGTCAAACGCATGTCGGAGGAGGTGGCGCGCATCATCAGGAGCGACGAGACGCGCGCGAAGCTCGACGCGATGGGCACCATTCCGGCGGGCAGCACGCCCGAGGAATTCGACGCCTTCATCACCGCGGAAACCGCCAAGTGGGGCAAGGTCATCCGTACTGCGGGGGTGAAGGCGGAGTAACGAACGGCCTCAGGCCGCGAGCATCAGCACCTTGCACTGGCTCGGCACGATGCGCATGCCCAGCGCGTTGCTGCGGTTCTGTACCGAGAGGCTCGTCATGCGCGTGGCCGGACTGCCCTTCAGCAGCACAGTGAACGAGCCGGTGATGTGGCGCGAAGGCCCCATCACCGAAGGCGAGATCACACCCAGCGTCACGCCGGGGTTGTCGCCGTTGGTGAGCGGCGTGACGGTCGCCAGGTTGTGCGCCGGCGCGAACATGAAGAGGATGTTCCACGCATTGGGAATCGCGGTCGGGCCGAGCGCGAAGTTGGGGTAGGGGATGGGAATGGCCGGCGGCGTCTTGCACACGTCGGGAAAGGCCAGGTCCATGCCCATCATCTGGCAGTTGGCAAACATGCTGTCGGCTCCTTGTGTTTCCGGGCTCAGCCCATGTGGATCTGCTTGGCGTCGACCTTCACGACCGCCTGCGCCGTGACCACCGTCTGCGTTGCGTGAATGCGGGCAAGGTCGGCGGCTTCGTAGTCGAGCTGGCCGCAACGCACCTGCTCCGTCTGCTCGGTCATGCGGAAGGCCGTGCGGCTGATGTGCACCAGGCGGTCCATCACGGTCTCGCACAGCCGGCCGACGACATGAATACTTGCGGCCATGGCCTTGACGGCGTTGCCGACGTAGTTCAGCCGGTCTACCTTGCAGTCGGCTTCGGTCGCGGTCAGGGCGAAACGCTCGCTGCTGACTTCCACCGCCTTGGCGGATTGCAGCCGGATGGCTTCGCTGCTCTCGATGTGCACGCCGCCCGCGGGCGTGGCCAGCGTGAGGTGGCCCTTCGTCTCGATGTGCGCGGTGGTGTCGTCGGCCTGGTCGATCACGGCGATCAGGTACACGTGGTAGCGGTCGGGCCCGGCAATCAGCACCGTGTCGCCGAGTTCGGGGCGCAGGAGGCAGCTGGCGGCGCGGCGGCATTGCCAGGCACCGTCGTCGCATTCCACGCGGTACAGCGATCCTTCGGGCAGGTGCTCGACCACCTTGCCCAGGCGCTGCACGGGCGCGTCGTCCGTGCCGGCCTGGGGACTGCGCAATGCTGCGATGTTCATGGGGTTTCGCCTTTCGTGAATGGGATGGAAGATGCATTCCGCTGCGCGGACCAGCGTTCCGCCTCGAACAGGTCGGGGTCGTTGGGCAGCACGCCGGCATGGCCGCGCAGGGCAGAGGGAACGTCGCGTGCGCCATGCAACTGGGTGCGGAAGAGCCGGGCATCGAAGTTCGCGCCTTCCAGTGCAGCCCCGGAAAAATCCGCGTAGGTGAGGTCCGCGCCGGCAAAGCTGGTGCCGGTGCAATCGGCCCCATGGAAGATGCACTGCTGCATGCTGGCCTCGCCGAAATCGGCGGCCGCAAGCTTCGCGTCGATCCACAGGCTCTGGTCGAAATGCGCGCCGCGTGCAACGACCCGGCTCAGGTCGGCTTCGGGAAACAACGCCTGCGGTGCATGAACGTTGCGCAGCACCGCATCGCGCAGCACTGCGCCCTTGAAGTTGCACTGCGCCATGTGGGCGCCCTCGAAATTGCAGCCTTCGAGATCAGCGTCGGTGAACTGGCACAGCTGGAAGTGGTGGTTCGAAAAGTCGTGCCCGGCAAGGCGTGACTCGACGAAGACGACGCGCTCGAAGCGTGCCCCCGCCAGCGCGGTCTCGCGCAGGTCGACCTGATAGAACACGGCCCGGTCGAGCTGTGCCTGCGACAGGTCGGCACCATCCAGCGGCGACTTGAAGAACAAGGTCCGGTCCAGCAGGCCGGCCGCAAAGCGGCTGCGTGAAAGGGCACTTTCCATGAACTTGGTGTCTGCCACGCTGGCCTGCGAAAAGTCGCTGCCTGGCAACTGGCAACGATGGAACACCGCATCGTCCAGCACGGCGCCCGTCAGGTTCGCCGACGGAAGCGTGCATTGCGAGAAGGCGGCTTTCTTGAGCTGCGCGTCGTTCAACTGCACGCCGTTGAGCGTGCAGCGGTCGAATTGGGCCTCTTCGAAGTGCGTGCCGATGCAGCTCACGCCGTCGAAGTCGACTTCCAGGAACACGCCTCCGGAGAGATCCATTCCGTCAAGGCGCCAGCCTCTGCAGCTTCGCTCCCTGATCGGTTCACCGCGCTGCACCATGGATTGCATTCGGTGCGGCGTCATGCGGCCGCGGCTTCCTGGCGCGCAGGGTAGACCTTGGCCAGGTGCGTGTAGGCGCCATCGAGCAGCGTGGTGTTGTCCATGAGGCTCTGGGACACGTCGGCGCGAAAGAGGTTGGCGCCGCGCAGGTCGCTGCCGCGCAAGTCGGCCTTCTGGAAGCTCGCGTCGATCAGGTCGGCGTTCAGCAGGCTGGCATGCCGCAGGTCGGTGCGCACGAAGCGTGAGTCGCGTGCGTTGGCGCGAGAGAGGTCGGCCCGAGACAGGTCGCATGCCGAGAAGTCGCTGTTCTCCAGCCGCGCATCGCTGAAATCGGCTTGCGACAGCGCGACCTCGCGCAGGCTGCATTCGCGCAGGTGCGCGCCCCGGAACTTCGCCTCGCGGAAACTGCTGGTGCCGACGACGCAGGTGGTGCGCAGGCTCGCACGCGTGAAATCCATCTGCCCATCGGCCTGCACGTCGACGAACACGCTGCTCTCGAGCCGGGCTGCCACGAAGCCGATTGCGCCGGGCTTGCAGCTCACGAGATGCAGCTTGAACAACACGGCCTCTTCGAAGTCGAGTTGCTCCAGCCGCACCTTCTCGAGAAACATGACCACCTTGAGGCTGGCTCCGTGAAAGCGGCAGCGCACGAACGCGGCCTCGATGACCGTGTTGTCTTCCCATTGCGAAGCGCTGAAGTCGCAGTCTTCGCAGAGGATGTTTTCCAGCACCGTGTTGTGCAGATGGGCGCCCGTGAACACGGTCTGCCTGCATTGAGCGAAACCCAGGTTGGCGTTGTCCAGCCGCGTGCCGCGCAGCGAAGCTCCGTCGAGGCAGGCACGGGCGAGCACGGCACGGGAAAAGTCGGCGTTGTCGAGTTGTGCGCCGCGCAGGTTGGCGCTCTCAAGCTGTGCCCCGCAGAAGCGGGCGCCACGCAGGTCCATGCCCGAGAGGTCGGCGCCGGTCAGGTCCATGTCCGAAAAATCGCGGCTGCCGGCGAGCAGCGTCGTTACCTGCTCGCGCACCTCGGCGGCGCGTGCCGGCGTCATCGGGTCGGCGGCGTCCTGGTGGTGGGCGCTGCTCAGGTACATCTTGCGTTGCGCCGCGGCAATCAACTCGCCGCGGCCCAGGAGGTCGGCGACGGGGGCCATGTCCGCTGCACGCGAGCCCGGCATTTCCGACATGGTTGCGGCCATGCTCTGGAGATGCTGCGCCATCGCCGCGGCGGGAGGCCCCTTGAGCCCGGAGCGCTCGCGGCCTTCGGTCAGCGCCAGCAATGGACTCAGGTCCGGCTCCGTCGGGCCGGCTTCGGCGGCGCGCGTGCGAAGTGTCTCGCTCAGCTCCTGCTGCTGCGTATGCAGCTTCTGCTTGGCTTCTTCCTGCATGCGCTTGGTGCGCGCGACGAACTCGGGCAGGGCGTCCAGCGTGGGCAGGTCGTCGGCCGGGTCCTGGGGCGGAAAGTAGCGCGCGGGGTCCTGGCCGTCGCCGATCATCTGCTGGCGCATTTGCTCGCGCATCCACTCGCCGTGCTTGTGCGCATTGCGGGCCAATGGGCCGAGTGGCCGGTCTTTCAGCGACACGGTGTCGAGCCAGGGGGCAATGGCCGCTGCGGGAACCAGTTCCCGATCGCGAAAGCTGTAGAGCGCGCCGCTTTCCGGATCCAGCCGCCGATGCAGGATGCCCTGGTAATAGCTGGCCGGAAGGGCTTCGGCGCCCGCTTCTTCGAGCGCTGGCATCAGGTGAATGACGTCGGCTGCGTCGTCTTCGCGGACGTCCGCCACACCGTGGTAGATCAGCACGATGCGCTCGCGGTGCGGGAAGAACCAGGCGGTCGTCATTCGCATCGGCACGTCGGTGAAGGTGGTCTCGCCGGTTTCGGAAGTCAGCGTCAGGAAGCAGCGCGCGCGCCAGTCCGGCAGGCAGCCTGCCTGATAGGGCTTGTGCGGGTGCATGTTCCAGATTTCGTAGGGCGCGGCATCGGGAATGCGATCGGCATCGCGCCACCACTGGTCTTCGGGCGCCGCATTGAAGAGGTGCCAGTCCATGTCGCCGGAGAAGGCCGGAAAGTCTTCCTTGGCCCATTGGGCGTCGTATTCCTTGCCGATGCGGGCAAAGCGCCGGGGCCACATCACGTCGATGGCGCCGAAGCCAGCGGGGGAGGGCTGCTGGTCGGCACGCTGGATCGGCGCGTCTGCAGACTCGACGTTCGGCAGCCGGCGCGTGCGCACGCCGTTGACCATCTCTTCCGCGGCGCCGATGCCGAGCGGGTTGTCCGCAAACGAGGCGCCGCCGTAGGCGTGCTGCCAGTCGAGCGGCATGCGCTCGAAGTCTTGCGGCGGCGTGGCGCGCTTGTCGAGCCAGTAGCGGTCGCCCGAGATGCGCAGGGTTTTTTCGAGCGTGCCGACGCGCATCTTTACCAGGCACTGGTTGCGGATCTGCTGGTGCGCGGTGTAGGCGTGGCCGGTGGCCAAAAACTCTGCGCTGCGCTTGGGCATGCCGAGATCGAGCACACCCTGCTCGCCGATTTCCTCGGCCACCAGGGGCCAGAGCTCGGCGTCCGGGTAGAGCATGGGCACGCCATCCATGCCTGTCATGGCGACCACTGTCAGCCCCAGGCGCTGGCGTCGCTGCCATGGAAACGGGCGGCTCAATACGCTGAGCCGGAGAGGCTTGATGACTTTCATGAAACAGGGAATGCGCGCGGGATCAGCGGGGAATGGTCGTGGTCGACTGGCGGCGGTCGATAGCCACGGCCGTCGAATCGGCCGGGTCGATCAGCACATGAATCGTCTGGCCGGGCATGAAATTGACCACCAGCTCGCGCGCGATGCGGGTCTTGAACATCTGCTCGAGCGGCGGACGGCCGGCCAACTCGGTGGTGCGCACGCGCAGTTCGACGTCGTTGTCGTAGGTGCCCTGTGCAAGCTCCCGCAGGGCAAGCACCTGGGCGCTGGCGGGCTGGCCTTGCTTCACCAGGCGCTCATAGCGCTGCGCTTCCTCGCGGTACGGCCTGTTGTTGCGCACGGTGTGCACGACCACGAACACCAGGAAGACAACGATCAGAACACCAGAGATTACGGGCAACCAGAATTGCATGTGCGCTAGCTGAAGATGCTCATGACCTTGGCCTGGATCGCCAGCCCGCCGCTGCGGATCTTGGCGCCTGCGGCCTTCACGTTGGCGCCCGAGGCTTCGAGGCTGAGCCCGTTGTCCTTGTTCTTGAAGGCCGAGATGTCGATCTTCACGGTTGCCAGCTGCAGGTTGAGGGCGGCGTAGATCTGAGCTCTTGCGCCCCAGACGTCGAAGGAGGTCGCCACCGCGCCGAAGCGGAAGACGCAGCCGCTTGCGCGCGCGATCCGCCAGTTGTTCTCCTGGGAGGAGCTGATGGTGTGTTGGGGCACGTTGAAGGTGACCTTCGGCGCGTTCACGATGATCTCGACGCTGACGTTCTCGGTCACCGTGCCGGTGATGTTGCGGGTCTCGCCTGCTGTGATGTTCTCCGTGCGTGGCCCCTTGGTGGTGAGCATCTCCGCGCCGTCCACCGTGGCCGTGAGGCCGCCGGTGATGGTCCACGTTGCGCCGCCGGTGGTGGTGCGGGTTTCGCCGCCCGCAATGGTTTCGCTCTGGCCGCCGGTGATGCTGCGGGTTTCTCCGCCGGAAATCGTCTCGGTGCGCCCGCCCGTCACGGTGCGCGTCTCGCCGCTGTGAATGGTCTCGTTTTCGCCGCCGTTGACCGTGCGGGTCTGCCCGCCGTTGATGGTCTCGACGCCGCCGCTGTTCACGAGCCGTTCTTCGCCGCCGTTGTAGGTGGCGGTTTCCTTGTCGGTGATGGTGGTGGTGCGCGTGCCGATGACGTCGAGCTTTTCGTTGACGTGGATGACGGAGGTGCGGTTGCCGCCCACGTCGCGCGTCTCGTCGGCTTCCACTTCCACATCGAGATTGCGCTCGGCGTGCAGCAGGATCTGCTCGGCGCCCGTGCGGTCTTCGAAGCGCAGCATGTTGGCCTGGTTGGCCGCGCCGCCGGTGCTGGAGCGCGTGAGGATGCCGCTGGCCGTGGCGTTGGCGGGCAGCTCCCAGGGCGGCATCTGGTCGCTGTTGTAGACGCGGCCGGTGATGATGGGGCGGTCGGGCTCGCCGCCGATGAAATCGACGATCACTTCCTGGCCCACGCGCGGCATGTGCATGGTGCCGTAGTTGGCGCCGGCCCAACTGCTCGACACCCGCACCCAGCAGGAGCTGTTTTCGTCGGACTGGCCATAGCGGTCCCAGCGGAACTGCAGCTTCACGCGGCCGAAGCGGTCGGTCCAGATTTCTTCGGGGCCGACCACGGTGGCGGTCTGCGGGCCGTTGGTGCGTGGGCGCGGCGTGTTGCGCGCGGGGCGATAGGCCACGGTCGAGGGCAGCACGGTGAAGTCGAATTCGCACACCGATTCGGTGCTGCCGCCCGTGGAGTATTCGGGCTCCTGCAGGTCGTAGCGGGTTTCGGTGACGAGGTATTCGCGGTTGTCCGATTCGCGCGGGCAGTGCGTCATCTCGAACAGGTAGCCCGGCGCCATGCCGACCACGTTGGTGTGACCCGATGCCAGCTCGTGCGCGCACTGCAGCTCTTGCAGGCGGATCTTGGCGTAGGCATCGCCCTGCTGGTGCTCGCTATAGCCGCCGAGCCATTCGTAGACCTCGTAGGTCGAATGCTCGTGGGCCTTCGGGTCCTGCTGCACGCTTTGCAGCGAGGCGCGTGACTTCTTGAAGTCGAAGTCGTCGAGCATTACGCGGCCGGAGGTGATCTGCTCGGACACGCGCCACTGGTCGATGCAGGGCTCCATCGCATTGAGCACGCGGTCGCGCGGGCGGTAGGTAATGCTGGCGTGGCCGGGCAGCGGCTTGTAGCTGCCTGCATCGTCGGCCAGCACCAGCAGGTGCGATCCGTTGCTGTGCTCGAAGTGGTAGGCGATGCCTTCGTGCTCCATGAGGCGGCTCACGAAGGCGAAGTCGCTTTCCTGATATTGCACGCAGTACTCCTGGGCGGAGTAGCTGCCTGTGAGGCGCTTCTCGAACTGGAAGCCGTACTTGCCCAGCACCTCGTCGAGCACCTCGGGCACGCTCTTGTTCTGGAAGATGCGGCAGTCGGTGGTGCGCGTGAGGTACCACAGCCAGGGCTGCACGAGCGCGCGATAGATGTAGTGGCGGCCGGTTTCGTTGGCGCGGCCCACCAGCTCGAAGCGCACCACGGTGCCGTTGAGAAAACGCGGCGCGCCTTCGTCGGCGAGTTCCAGCGTGAGCGAAGTGCCGAGCAGTTGCTTCAGGTCGAGGCTGAAGCTGGTGCTGACCATGTCCACTTCGAACTCGAAGAGTTGCGAGAGGCCTTCCTGTCCCCGCATGGAGCGGAACTTGAGCTGCTCGGCGCTCAGGACGGTGTGGACTTGGACGGTACGCGGCATTCGGAACTTCCCTGACCCTTGGGCTTCTGCGGCTGAGAAACCTTCGGTGACAGTCTAGAAATTCCTTATGTCACATAAATGACGCGAGGGGCGCAGAAGGGCGCCTTTCTCCTCTGAAACAACGCGTAGAAGAAGCCCTTACATCGAGGCTTCGAGCATGGCCTTGTAGTCGTCGCGCGTGGCCATGCGCGGGTTGGTCTTGTGGCAGTGGTCGGCCATTGCGCCGTCGATGATCTTCTCGAACAGCGCGGGCGTTACGCCCACCTCAGCCAGGCCCTTGGGCAGGCCGAGGCGTGCGTTCATGTCGCGGATCGCGTCGCCGAGATCACCGGCCGAATCGAGGTGCATGGCCTGCGCCATGCGCTGCAGGCGCTGCTCTTTCTGCACCGATTCCGCGCCCGAATTGAAGTGGATCACGGCAGGCAGGAAGAGGGCGTTGAGCGTGCCATGGTGCAGGCGCGGATCGACGCCGCCCAGGCTGTGGCTGAGCGAATGCACGCAGCCCAGGCCCTTCTGGAAGGCCATGGCGCCCTGCATCGAGGCACTCATGAGGTTCAGGCGCGCCTCGCGGTCGCTGCCGTCTTTTGTTGCGCGCTCGATGTGGCCCCAGGCGCGCTCGAGCCCGTCGAGGCCGATGCCGTCGGCCGGCGGATTGAATGCGGCCGACATGAAGGTCTCCATGCAGTGCGCAATGGCATCCATGCCGGTGGCGGCCGTGAGCCTGGGCGGCAGGCCCAGCGTGAGCTCGGGGTCGCAGATCGCGGCCTTGGGCATCAGGAACCAGCTGTGAAAGCCGAGCTTGCGATGGTCGTCGACGATGACGATGGCACCGCGAGCCACCTCGCTGCCGGTACCGCTGGTGGTGGGCACCGCAATCAGCGGCACCGCGCGATCGGTGATCTTCGGCGAGCCGCCCTCGATGGTCGCGTAGGTCTTGAGCGGGCCCTCATGCGTGGCCGCGATGGCGACGCCCTTGGCACAGTCGATGGCGGAGCCGCCGCCCACGGCGATAAGGCCGTCGCAGCGGCCGCTTCGGTACAGCTCGACGGCCGCGCGCACTGCGGCTTCGGTGGGGTTGGAAGGCGTCTGGTCGAACACCGAGACTTCCAGGTCGGCGATGGCGTCGAGCGCCTTCTGCAGCACGCCGGCTGCGCGTACGCCTGCATCGGTCACGATCAGCGGGCGGTTGATGCCGATGCGCGCGCATTCGCTGGACAACAGCTTGATCGCGCCGAACTCGAACTGGATCTGGGTGAGGTATTGGATGAGTGCCATGGGGATGAAGGCCTCCGGGAGTCCGGGGCAGTACGATTGCCGACCAGCCAAATCTAACAAGAGCGATCAGTCTTGCACACGAAAGAAACCCTTGCCGCTGTCGCGCCGGGAACACCTCCCGCCATACGACTTACCCCGAAGATGGCCAGCGTTGTCGAGCGCATGGCGCGCGCCGGCCACCCCACGCTCGACCAGCTCACGCCCGAGGAGGCCAAGGCTTCCTACGAAAAGGGCGCGGGCGTGCTCGAAGTGCCCAAGCCCGAACTGGCGCGGGTGGAAGACTTCACCATTCCCGCGCGCGACGACTTCGCGATCCCGGCAAGGTTGTATGCGCCGTCCACCGATGTGCTGCCTGCGCTGATGTACTTTCATGGCGGCGGCTTCACCGTCGGCAATATCCGCACGCATGACACGCTGTGCCGCGTGCTGAGCGCCAAGAGTGGATGCGCGGTGGTGTCGGTGGACTACCGCCTCGCGCCCGTGCACAAGTTTCCGACGGCGTCGAACGATGCATGGGACGCCTTCGCCTTCCTGGCCCACGAGGGTAGACGCGTCGGTGTCGACACGCGGCGCCTGGCGGTAGGCGGCGACAGCGCCGGCGGCACGCTCGCGGCCGTCTGCGCGATCCTTGCGCGAGATGCCGGCCTGCCGCTCGCGCTGCAGATGCTGATCTACCCCGGCATGACAGCCCATCAGGACACGGCCTCGCACCTTCGCCACGTCAACGGCCCGCTGCTGACCAAGGCGATGATCGATTTCTTCTTCGCGCAATACGTGCGCACGCCGGCCGACCGCGACGACTGGCGCTTTGCACCGCTGCTGGCCGACGACGTCGATGGCGTGGCGCCGGCCTGGATCGGTCTGGCCGAATGCGACCCGGTGGTTGATGACGGCATTGCCTATGCCGACAAGCTGCGCGCTGCCGGCGTGCCGGTCGACCTGGAAATCTACCGGGGCGTGATCCACGAATTCATCAAGATGGGCCGGGCGATACCGGAGGCGCTGCAGGCGCAGGACGATGCGGCCCGGGCACTCAAAGAAGCAATGACACCATGAGCGACACAACAGCTATCCAACGCAAGGATTTCCGTTTCTTCCACCGCCTGCGCGTGCGCTGGGCCGAAGTCGACATGCAGAAGATCGTCTTCAACGCGCACTACCTGATGTACTTCGACACCGCCATCGTGGACTACTGGCGCGCGCTGGCGCTGCCGTACGAAGAAGCCATGCACGAACTCGGCGGCGACCTCTACGTGCGCAAGGCCACGATCGACTTTCGGGCCTCGGCCCGCATGGACGACGTGCTCGACGTGGGCATGCGCTGCACGCGCATCGGCAATTCGTCGATGGTGTTCGAGGGCGGGCTGTTCCGGCAGGACCAGTTCCTGGTGGGCTGCGAACTGGTCTATGTGTTCGCCGACCCGGCCACGCAGACCTCGAAGCCGGTGCCGGCGCTGCTGCGCGAGGTGCTGACCGGTTATGAGGCCGGCGAGCGCATGAGCACCGTCGAGACGGGCGACTGGGCCACGCTGGGCGAAGGCGCGAGCGCTTTGCGGCGCGCGGTGTTCATCGAGGAGCAGAACATTCCCGAAGCGATGGAGTGGGACGAGCACGATGCCGTGGTGCTGCACGCGGTGGCGCGCAACCGCATCGGGCAGGTCATTGCTACGGGCCGGTTGCTGCCGGCCGAGAACGGCGTCTCGCACATCGGGCGCATGGCGGTGCATCGCAATCTGCGCAGCGGCGGGCACGGCGCTGCCGTGATGCAGGTGCTCGAAGAGGCCGCCAGGGCCCGCGGCGACAGCGTGGTGGCGCTGAACGCGCAGCGCAGCGCCGAGCGCTTCTATGCGCGGCTGGGCTATGTGCCGCATGGCGATGGCTTCGAAGAGGCCGGCATCCCGCATATCGAGATGCGTCGGTCTCTTCTTTCTTCTTCTCAATAGCTTCAATAGCGGCTGGGTGGGTCCGGCACGTAGCCCGGGTCCGAACCCGGGAACGGCGACGGGCCAGCCGGACGCGGCCAGCGCGGCGGAGGCGGCACCGGAATCACGCCCGCGGCGACGAGGTTCTCGCGGCTGTCGTAGCGGATGCGCACCACCTCGTCGGGCGAGGACTGCGCGCGCTCGAAGGTGGTCTTGCCTACGTACGAGGTCTCGCGGCGGCCGTGGGCGGTGCCCAGGCTCGGGCTTGGGGCTGCCTGGCGAGCCATGCTGCCCGAGGCGGATGCCTCCGCAGCGGGTGCGCTGTCTGCCGAGCCGGCCTTCGCACGCGCATCGCCTTGGTACGACGACGATGACTCGCTGCGGCGCTCGCGTTCGCCGTATTCGTCGCGGCGCGGGTATGGCGTGATGGGGGGCGGAAGCGGCTCGGGCATGCGCTCGCGGAACATTGCGACGCCGATCACGCCCACGTCGTCGGGCCGGCCGGTGCGGCTCGCGTAGGAGTTGCCGGCCGCGGCGAATTCGAAGGCCGCGATCTGCGAGTCGCTCTTGCGCCAGCCTGTGATGTCGCTGCGCTCGCTTGCGCTGAACACATAGCCGTTCTGCCCGACGCCCGCGGTTTCGCCGGTGACGACGTTGACGCCGTCCACCGACATCACGGCCATGATGCGTTCGCCCATCGCGTTGCGCGCCCGGATGGCGTAGCGCGCGCCGGGACGGCCGGCCACCCAGTATTCGCCGCGGTGGCGGTAGATCGGCAGTTCCGCGCCGGTACCGCGGTCGACCACGCTGATCTGCATCAGCGAGCCGATGCGGCTGGATGGCGTTGGCGGAGCGTAAGACCGCTCGGGGCTCTGCGCGCAGGCCGAGAACGAAGCCACGGCGCTCAGGGCCAGGGCGGTGGAGAAGAATCTGCGCTTCATGATGTGTCTTCCTTGCCAGGAGTTGATCGGTGCAGGCTTCTACGGCGCAGCATCGGCGACAGGGTTAAACAACGCGCAAAAAAATGGCGCTATCTGTTCGATAGCGCCGAGCGCCCCTTTTCTTCAAGGGCGTTGGGGGTAAGGGGCTCAGATGTCTTCGAGCAAGGGGTAGGGCAGCGGCTCGACGGTGAGGGCTGCGCCATCGGCCGATCCGACGCGCAAGCCACCGGCTTCGAGCGCGGCGATCTGCATGGAGATCAGCGCGGACCAGCCGCCATCGGGAGCCGGCGCAGCTTGCGCCACGGTACCCACGGGCTGCTCGGCGTCGCCGGCGGCGAACACTTCCTGCCCGGCGGACACGGGGGCATCGGCCTGCACGAGGTAGGTGCGGCGCTTGAGCGTGCCGCGGAACTGGCTGCGCGCGACCACTTCCTGGCCGGGGTAGCAGCCCTTCTTGAAGTTCACGCCGCCGACCGATTCGTAGTTGATCATCTGCGGCACGAAGGCCTCGATGACCGGCGTGGTCAGCGTCACGATGCCGCTGCGGACTTCGCTCCATTGCCACAGGCTAGCGTCGACTGCCGGGCCCACGGGGGCGGCATGGCCGGCCGGCGCGATCCAGAGCGCGCGCGGAACGCCGTCGGCGGGGTACAGCGACACGGCGCTGACCTCGTCGCCGACTGCCGTGCGCTTGCCGGGCAGCGCGCCGGCGTCAAGGCCGTTGCCAGTCAATGCCGTGCCGGCCAGGCCGTACAGCGCAAATTGTTCGGTGGCGTCGGTCAGCTTGACCTTGGCGCGCAGTACGAACATCGACAGGCGCTTGAGCGTGGCGGCCAGGATGTCGCGGCTGCACACCAGCAAGATCAGCTCGGGTTGCGGCTTGATGCCGATGAAACTTGCGATCACACGGCCCTTGGCGGTGCACAGCGCGGCCAGGCGGGCGTCGGAGGCGCCTTGCAGCGAGAAGTCTTGTGTCAGCTGGCCGTGCAGGAAGCTGGCGGCATCGGGGCCCTCTGCACGGATCACACCAAGGTGGGAGAGGGCGGTCACGCCATTGAGAACGACAGTGGTCATCGCTGAATTATCATGGCCGTGCCTGTTCCTTCGGGTCGGCAGGGGCTCCCACCCTGCAACCTGCAAGGCCACCGGTTTTTTCATCTCCTCCTCCGGCTTTTTCCCGTCATCCCCACATCGGATCCGTGCGCAGCTTCTTCCTCACGCTTTTCCTGCTCGCCGCCCTGATCGCGCTTGCGCTCGGCGGCGCCGGCCTCTGGTGGGTGCACCAGCCGCTCAAGCTGCCCGCGCCCACCGTCGATCTGTCGGTCGAGCCCGGCACCACGCCGCGCGGCATTGCGCAGGCCGTGGCCGACACGGGCGTCGACGTGCAGCCGCAGCTGCTCTACCTGTGGTTCCGCGTTTCGGGGCAAGACCGCCAGATGCGCGCCGGCAGCTACGAGCTGGAGCGCGGCATTACGCCCAAACTGCTGCTCAACATCCTGGTGCGCGGCGAGGAGGCCACTCGCAGCCTTGTGCTGGTCGAGGGCTGGAACATCCGCCAGGTGCGCGCCGCGCTCGCCAAGGCCGACCAGCTCAAGCCCGACAGCGTGGGCCTGACCGACGAAGCGTTGATGGCCAAGCTCGGCAAGCCGGGCATGCACCCGGAAGGGCGCTTCTTCCCGGACACGTACACCTACTCGAAAGGCTCGACCGACATCGCCCTGCTGCAGCGCGCAATGCGGGCCATGGACAAGAAGCTCGAAGCCGCCTGGGCCGCCCGCGCCTCCGATCTGCCGCTGAAATCGGCCGATGAGGCGCTTATTTTGGCCAGTATTGTCGAAAAGGAGACAGGCAAGGCCAACGACCGCGCGGAAATCGCGGCCGTCTTCACCAACCGCCTGCGCATCGGCATGCCGCTGCAGACCGACCCGACGGTGATCTACGGCATGGGCACGGCCTTCGAAGGCAACCTGCGCAAGAAAGACCTGCAGACCGATACGCCCTGGAACACCTACACCCGCGGCGGGCTGCCGCCCACGCCGATTGCCATGCCTGGCAAGGCCGCGCTGCTGGCGGCGGTGCAGCCGGCGCAGAGCAAGTCGCTGTACTTCGTGTCGCGCGGCGACGGCACCAGCCAGTTCAGCAGTTCGCTCGACGACCACAACCGCGCAGTCAATCAATATCAGCGCGGCGGCAGTCCCAACAAACCGAAGGCGACCCAATGAGTGACAACGGTCTGTTTCTGACGCTGGAAGGCATCGATGGCGCCGGCAAGTCAAGCCATCTCGATGCGCTGGAAGCGCTGTTCAGGGCGCAGGGCCGTGAAGTCGTGCGTACGCGCGAGCCCGGCGGTACGCCTCTGGCCGAGACGCTGCGTGGGCTGATCCTCGAAAAGCCGATGGACCCGCTGACCGAATCGCTGCTGGTGTTCGCGGCGCGGCGCGATCACATCGTGCAGGTCATCGGGCCGGCACTTGTGCGTGGCGACGTGGTGCTGTGCGACCGGTTCACCGATGCGACCTTCGCCTATCAGGGCGCGGGACGTGGCTTCGATGAAGCCGTGCTGTCGACGCTCGAGCGGTGGGTGCAGGCGGAGGCGGGCAGGGCGACGCTGCTGCAGCCGCACATCACGCTGTGGTTCGACCTTGCGCCCGAGATTGCTGCACAACGATTGGCCGGGGCCCGCGTGCCCGACAAGTTCGAAGCTCAGCCTGTCGAGTTTTTCAGCCGCGTCGCCCAGGGCTACGCGGCCCGTGCGGCTGCCGATGCGAAGCGCTTCGTGCGCATCGACGCCAGCCAGTCCCGCGACCAGGTCTGGCAGCAGGTTGAAACGGCGTTGGTGGCGCGTGGTGTGCTGAGCGGTGGTGTCACTCGATGAGCGCTCCGGCACTGACTCCCTGGCTGCGCCGGCCGCTCGCGGAACTGCTGCGCCAGCGCGGCCATGCCTGGCTGCTGCAAGGCCCCTCCGGCATCGGCCAGTACGAACTGGCGCTGGCGCTCGCGTCCGCGTGGCTGTGCGAGCAGCCGACCGAGGAGGGCACCGCCTGCGGCCACTGTGCCAGCTGCCATGCCATCGAGGTCCGCACCCACGCCGACCTGTGCGTGCTGATGCCCGAAGTCGCCATGCAGGAGCTGAACTGGCCGCTCGACGAGAAGGCGCAGGCCGACATCGACGACAAGAAGCGCAAGGCCAGCCGCGAAATCCGCGTCGAGGCGATGCGTGATGCGGTCGGCTTCGCCCAGCGCACCAGCGCGCGCGGCCGCGGCAAGGTGGTGCTGGTGTATCCGGCCGAGCGCATGAATACGATCACCGCGAATGCGCTGCTGAAGACGCTCGAGGAGCCGGTCGGCGACGTGCGCTTCGTGCTCGCCAGCGAGGCTGCGTGGCAACTGCTGCCGACCATCCGCAGCCGCTGCCTGGGCTTCACGCTGCCATGGCCCGAGACCGCCGAGGCCGAAGCCTGGCTGGCCGCGCAAGACGTGCCCGCCGCCGATGCGGCCGCCCTGCTGCGCGCTGCCGGCGGCCGGCCAAGCGACGCCTTGCGGCTTGCGCGCTCGGGACAGTCACCCAAGGCATGGGCCTTGCTTCCCAAGGCGATGACGCGCGGCGACGTGGGTGCTCTGGCCGATCACGCGCCAGCGCAGGCCGTCGGTGCGCTGCAGAAGCTTTGCCACGACCTGATGGCTGTCGGTAACGGTGCCGAACCCCGGTTTTTCGATGCTGCCGATTTGCCCGCGGCCCCGTCCCGGCTGGCGCTGGCGCGCTGGTCGAAGTCGCTTGCAAGTGCCGCAAGAACCGCGGAACACCCGTTCAATGCGGGCCTCATGCTGGAAGCGCTTGTGAGCGAAGCGCGAACCACCCTAAACTCTGCCGCTCGTCGCCCATGAATCAACCCACAGCCCCCGCCGCCAACGCCACGCCCGCCCGGCCGAGCGTCATCCAGCTCGCCATCAAGGAAAAGGGTGCCTTGTACGCGGCCTACATTCCGCTGTTCGCGGAGGGCGGCATCTTCATTCCAACCACCCGCGAATATCGGCTCGGCGACGACGTCTACGTGCTTTTGACACTGCCGGAAGACCCGCAGCGCTATCCGGTGGCCGGTAAGGTCGCCTGGATCACGCCATCGCGCGCGGCTGGCAACCGGGCGCCTGGCGTGGGCATCCGTTTTCCGTCCGACGAAAAGTCGCGCCAACTGAAGGCGCGCATCGAGGCAGCATTGGGTGGCTCGATGGCGTCCGACCGCCCCACGCAAACTATCTGATCGGCTTCTCCTCGCTGCGACCCGGCAAAGCCGGTGTTCGCGGTATTTCTGGCATGGGCCCGACAATCAGCGCCATGTTTACAGACTCTCACTGCCACCTCACGTTTCCCGAATTCGCGGGTCAAATGCCGCAGATCCGCGCCGCCATGGACGCCGCGCAGGTCGACCGGGCGCTTTGCATCTGCACCAAGCTCGAAGAGTTCGATGAAGTGCAGGCCCTTGCTGCCAGCTACGACAACTTCTGGGCCAGCGTGGGCGTGCACCCCGACAACGAGGACATCGCCGAACCCAGCGTCGAAGACCTGGTGCGGCTTTCAGCCCGGCCGCGCGTGGTTGCCATCGGCGAGACCGGCCTCGACTACTACCAGATGGAAGAACGCAAGGGAGGCCGCAGCATTGCCGACATGGAATGGCAGCGCGACCGTTTTCGCGTGCACATCCGCGCCGCGCAGCAGACCCGCAAGCCCTTGGTGATCCACACCCGCGAGGCCTCGGCCGACACGGTGGCGATCCTGAAGGAGGAGGGCGAGGACGGCGGCGGCAACGCGGCCGGCGGCGTGTTCCATTGCTTCACCGAAACCGCTGAGGTGGCGCGCGCGGCGCTCGACCTCGGTTTCTACATATCGTTCTCCGGCATCCTGACCTTCAAGAAGGCCCAGGACTTGCGCGACGTGGCCGCTTTCGTACCGCTGGATCGCATGCTGATCGAGACGGACAGCCCTTATCTCGCGCCCGTGCCGTACCGCGGCAAGACCAACAATCCGTCATATGTGCCATTCGTGGCGCAACAGATCGCCGAGCTGCGAAAAGTGCCCGTAGAGGCCATCGCCAAGGCGACGAGCGACAACTTCGAAACATTGTTCAGGGACGTCAAATCATGAAAAACTACATTAAGAAGTCGATTTATCTCATTGTCATTGCTGCATCTTTTGCAGCGCATGCAGGCTCGTTCGAGGATTTCTTCCGGGCCGTGCGCGGCGACAACGCCAGCAGCGTGCGCAGCCTGCTGCAGCGCGGGTTCGACCCGAACACGCGTGACGAATACGGCCAGACCGGCTTGCTGATCGCACTGCGCGAGCCGTCGCCGAAAGTCATCCAGGTGCTGATCGAGTCGCCGCAGACCAACGTGGACCTGGCCAACGCCAAGGATGAAACCCCGTTGATGCTGGCCGCGATCAAGGGCCAGCAGGACCTGGTCACGCAACTGCTGAAGCGCGATGCCGCGGTCAACAAGACGGGCTGGACGCCGCTGCATTACGCAGCCACCAGCGGCCAGTTGAGCATCATGAAGGTGCTGCTCGACAACTACGCTTTCATAGACGCGCAATCGCCCAATGGCACCACGCCGCTGATGATGGCGGCGATGTACGGTTCGAGCGAAGCGGTGAAGCTGCTGCTGGCCGAGGGCGCCGATACGACGATGAAGAACCAGCTGGGCATGACAGCCGTCGACTTCGCGAACAAGGTGAACCGATCGGACACCGCGGCGATGATCACCGCGGCTGCGGCGGCACGGGCCAATGCGCCTAAGGCAATACCCAAGGACGGAAAATGGTGAGACAGGCAGGCGCCAAGTTGGCGGTCGGCTTGACGATGATGGGCCTTGCATCCGGCGCGATGGCACAGCACGCGATCTACAAGTGCGTTCAGGGTGGCAAGGTCGTTTACTCGAATGAGCCTTGTCCGGATGCAAAGAAGATCGAGATCAAACAGACGAAGGGTGTGAATTACGAAGGCAGAGGCTCTGGGGGCGCGCCGAAGCGCTGAGTGTTTTCAAACACAATGTGCAATTGGGCTTTAGCTTTTTGCGCACTGAATTTCCTTCAATTAGACACCAATTGAAGACAGCTTGGCAAAACGCGAATTAGCTCCTGCGAAGCACAAGCAATTAGCCACGCGAGAACCAATAGGGGGAGGGCGTCGTCGCTCAATTCGGGCCCCGCTCTGCAGGGGCGCTTCGCCCCCTCCCTACGCTTCGCTCCGGCCCCAGAAGACCGAGGCCGGGACGCATCACTGCGTTGCCAGGTGGACGTAACAGAAGGGCATCGCGCAGCCAACGCTCGCGCTCAGTTAGCTCAGCACCATTGGCAATAAGCCACTGCCGGTAAACACGATCCACGAGGGTCATAGACGCCCCCGCACAAAGGCCGCTTGCCGGCCCTCAAGCCATACCTGCAAAGGATCAACACAGCGAACATAGACGCGCGCCAGACGACCACAACCAGCACGCTCAAGCAAGACCGCAGGACGATCCACAAGACGGCCACAACGCACCGACCAATGCCGCGCCAGCTGGGCACGGTCGACACGAGGAATAAACTCACCAACAGCCATTTCGACTCCTCATCAGTTGAATTTGGTTAGGCCCTCGGGACGTGCTCCAACACCCCCGGGGACCGACTTAATCAAGGCTTGGGAACCACCTCCTTTCCGTCAGGCCCCAGCGTCACGCCAGAACCATCCGTGACCTCAGCCCAGACCCGCGCCGCGAGATCGACAGCGCCAGCTGGCACCGAGACCGACACCGCATTCGCGGGCTTCGACGCCGCCTTAATCGGCAGCTCAACTACCCCAGGCTTGACACCAGCAGGGCGCAGAAGTCGGCCGAGATAGGACGGCGGAGCCAACACCACAACACGCTTGTGCCGCCCCTCGACCTTCGTCGGAACATCAGCTTTAACCGGTTGTCGATCACCCTTTGCCATAGCTACCGCCTTTCACATTGCAAAATCTGACGCCTGCCCAGGCACCTCGAACGACGAGCCTTCATAGGCATCTGTCGTAAAGTGAGTAAGTAATAAATTAAGGGCCGGCGCTGCGCGCCGACCCTCGGGCAGGCCCGAGGGCACGGGCGCTGCGAGCGCCGCTCCGGCCAGCGTCGTGACCTCCTCGGCCTGCGCCGCGCGCGCTGCACCCTCCGCCTGCATCAGCTGCTCGAGGGCATTTGCACGCGCGTAGGAGGCCCTGAAGGCCCTTGCCTGACGTACCAGGAGCGACCACCACGCGCCATCGGTTGGATCGAAGCCGAAGCCTTCAGGCGTCCACAGCTTGCCGCTGTGCATCTGCCATCCTGGCCAGCCCGGAAGCTCGAACCGATTCAAGATCCGCAGCAGCTTGTAGGCAGCGTACGGCACAGCCGTCTTGCCTGAAAACCACGCATAGACGGTGCGCTCTGTGACCTGAAGAGCGCGAGCGACATCTGGAGCTTTTAAACCGGCATCGAGGCACATGACTTTGAATCGAGCAGCAATAGAAGCGCGGGCCTCAGCGTCTTTTCGGCGTGGCCGACCTGAGGTACTTTTTGAACACAATGTGCAATTGGGCTTTAGCTTTTTGCGCACTGAATTTCCTTCAATTAGACACCAATTGAAGACAGCTTGGCAAAACGCGAATTAGCTCCTGCGAAGCACAAGCAATTAGCCACGCGAGAACCAATAGGGGGAGGGCGTCGTCGCTCAATTCGGGCCCCGCTCTGCAGGGGCGCTTCGCCCCCTCCCTACGCTTCGCTCCGGCCCCAGAAGACCGAGGCCGGGACGCATCACTGCGTTGCCAGGTGGACGTAACAGAAGGGCATCGCGCAGCCAACGCTCGCGCTCAGTTAGCTCAGCACCATTGGCAATAAGCCACTGCCGGTAAACACGATCCACGAGGGTCATAGACGCCCCCGCACAAAGGCCGCTTGCCGGCCCTCAAGCCATACCTGCAAAGGATCAACACAGCGAACATAGACGCGCGCCAGACGACCACAACCAGCACGCTCAAGCAAGACCGCAGGACGATCCACAAGACGGCCACAACGCACCGACCAATGCCGCGCCAGCTGGGCACGGTCGACACGAGGAATAAACTCACCAACAGCCATTTCGACTCCTCATCAGTTGAATTTGGTTAGGCCCTCGGGACGTGCTCCAACACCCCCGGGGACCGACTTAATCAAGGCTTGGGAACCACCTCCTTTCCGTCAGGCCCCAGCGTCACGCCAGAACCATCCGTGACCTCAGCCCAGACCCGCGCCGCGAGATCGACAGCGCCAGCTGGCACCGAGACCGACACCGCATTCGCGGGCTTCGACGCCGCCTTAATCGGCAGCTCAACTACCCCAGGCTTGACACCAGCAGGGCGCAGAAGTCGGCCGAGATAGGACGGCGGAGCCAACACCACAACACGCTTGTGCCGCCCCTCGACCTTCGTCGGAACATCAGCTTTAACCGGTTGTCGATCACCCTTTGCCATAGCTACCGCCTTTCACATTGCAAAATCTGACGCCTGCCCAGGCACCTCGAACGACGAGCCTTCATAGGCATCTGTCGTAAAGTGAGTAAGTAATAAATTAAGGGCCGGCGCTGCGCGCCGACCCTCGGGCAGGCCCGAGGGCACGGGCGCTGCGAGCGCCGCTCCGGCCAGCGTCGTGACCTCCTCGGCCTGCGCCGCGCGCGCTGCACCCTCCGCCTGCATCAGCTGCTCGAGGGCATTTGCACGCGCGTAGGAGGCCCTGAAGGCCCTTGCCTGACGTACCAGGAGCGACCACCACGCGCCATCGGTTGGATCGAAGCCGAAGCCTTCAGGCGTCCACAGCTTGCCGCTGTGCATCTGCCATCCTGGCCAGCCCGGAAGCTCGAACCGATTCAAGATCCGCAGCAGCTTGTAGGCAGCGTACGGCACAGCCGTCTTGCCTGAAAACCACGCATAGACGGTGCGCTCTGTGACCTGAAGAGCGCGAGCGACATCTGGAGCTTTTAAACCGGCATCGAGGCACATGACTTTGAATCGAGCAGCAATAGAAGCGCGGGCCTCAGCGTCTTTTCGGCGTGGCCGACCTGAGGTACTTTTTGAACACAATGTGCATTATGTTAAATGCTGAACGCGTCGAGTCCTGGCTGGAAGTTGCTACAGCGTTGGAACAAACCGTGGGCACAGAAGATGGCGTCATCGTGCCCGAAGGCAAAGTTCCTAGCCACCGGCATGAGCTTTGTGCAGCGTGCGCGACTGCGCCCTACTCCTGCTCGTCATCACCAGAAAGTCGAGCGCCACCCGCCGTGCTCAACCCAAGCCGTCCGTGCGCTGGTCGGGCGTTCAGCATTGCGCCGGCGGTGTCGGTCCTGACACCGTCGACCTTGTGGAAGCAGTCGCGAAGTGGCGAGAGGGCGGCACAAAGCCCTCCACGCAAAACATCGTGGCGACGAAGCTGGATTCGACGACCAAAGCTCCGGTACTTGCGCGCCCCTTGTGCAAGTACCCGACCTTTCCGAAATACAAGGGCAGCGGCGACGTGAATTCGGCGGACAGCTACAGCTGCCAAAGTTCTTGAGCGTCTTCATTTGCTGAGGCAGCCCTACCTTCCCGTGTGTCCGGCCGTCGCCTCGCGCAGCCGGTCCATGACGTGTGCGCGGACGCGCTCGACACGGAAGCGAAGGTACCCTTCGACAGCAACACTCAAGTTGCGCTGCTAGGCCTTCTTGGCCCAAGCGCTGCACCAGCCTTTGGCACTGACCTGTTTTCCAGCAAACAACGCGCAGTTACCTTGCGCGTCCGTCGGCTTGGATTGCCAGAGCGCGCAACCGCTGCATAACTGGGCGTTGTCGTGCTTGGGAAATTTCTTCGCGTCGGCCTTCGACGAATCGGCAACGTAGCCCAGAGCCGCGGCCTGCGGATCCTTTTCTTCAAGCCGGGCCTGCGCGAACGAGCTGGTGGCGGAAATGGCAGCGCCCGTCGCGGCAAGCGTGAGCATGAAGGTGCGGCGGCTGGAGTTCATCGTGAGTCTTTCGTTGTGTTGGAGACGGAAATCAGGTTGCCCGACGCAGAGTTGCGCTCGCTCAGACCCGCAAGCACGAGAACACCCGTGGCCAGGAGCGTGGCGATACAGAATCCCAGGATTTGCAGGGTTCCGCTCAATGTGATGTTGTTCATGGGACGACCTCGTTATGGGTGATTGGCATTGCCTGCGGCCATTCTTGGGCGAGCGGCCACGCGCGACCTTGCGCAGGATCAATCTCACGGCGTCCGCGCGGTGGAATCGCCCGCGCCTCGCGCCACAGGGGCACGTTGCGGACCGCGCGGGAGAATCGGCACATAGCTGCGGGTCGAGCCGCGCATGACCAGCAAAGCGACCGTGTCGCTCTCTTTGATGGACTGGATCGCTGCATCGAAATCCGCCAGGCCGGCCACTTGCACGTCGTTGACCGCGATCAGCATGTCGCCGTAGCGCAACCCCGCCCGCTGGGCCGAACCCGAGGCCGATTGCACAAAGAGGCCGGGATCCAGAAGGCTGATGCCCAGCACACCCTTTCGCTCCGAGAGTTCGAGCCCGAAGCGCGTCTCTTGCGGCAAGGCACGCGCGGCCAGCCGAGGCGCGAGGTCCGGTGGGATCTCGGCCACGCCTACCTGCATCGTCAACGGCGTCCTGTGGCGCCAGACTTTCAGTGCGAGCAGGCTGCCCTTGCGGGCTCCAGCTACACGACCCTGTATGTCGGCATAGGGCATTGCGGCAGCGCCATCGACCGCCAGCACGACGTCGCCGCTGCGAAGCCCAGCCTGCTCGGCGGGGCTGTCCGGGTCGACGCGCACCACCAGCGCTCCCAATGCGGTATCGAGCCCGAAGGCCGGCGCGAGTTCGACGGTCAGGGGCTGGATGCGGGCACCGATATGCCCCCGCATCACCCGCCCGGTGATACGAAGCTCGTCCGCAATGTGCATCGCCGTGTCGATCGGCAGGCTGAACGACATGCCGGAGTACCCACCGCCGGGCGAGTAGGCCATCGAGTTCATGCCGACCACCCTGCCCCGTTCGTCGAACAACGGCCCGCCCGAGTTGCCCGGGTTGAGCACGACGTCGGTCTGGATCAGCGGCACCCCGCTCCCACCTGGCACGTAACGCGGATTGGCGCTCACCACGCCGGCGGTCACGCTGCGCTCGAAGCCGAATGGGGCACCCATCGCGGCGACCCATTCGCCCGGGCAGAGCTCGCTGCTGCGGCCCACGGTGACGACCGGCAAATCGGACGCCGCGACCCGCAGCAGCGCCACGTCGGTGCGGCGGTCGATGCCAATCACTTCGGCATCGAAGCGGCGCTGGTCCTCGGTGACGATGGAGATCGCCTGGGCGCCGGTCACCGCGTGCGCACTGGTCAGGATGTAGCCGTCGCGGCGGAAGATGAACCCCGACGCGAAACCGCGCTCAACGCCGCGGCCCCATTGCGCCGGCGCGCGCTGATCGCTGTTGGCAACCCAGTCGTTGCCCGTGCCCGCGACTGTCACGCTCACCACCGCAGGCGACTGACGCGCTGCGGCCGCCACGAAATCAGAGCCTTGCAATCCCGACGACGTGCGCTCAAGGCACGACGATCGCGTCTGCGACCAGGCGCTCGTTCCGCCTGCCAGTGCGAATGCACCGAAGGCGGCCACGATCACGCCCCGTGCCAGGGTTGCGGCACTCATTCAACGCACCAGCAAGACCGGCACCGTGCACGCAGCCAGCACTTTGGTGGCAACCGACCCCAGTACCAGGTTGGTCAAGGTGCCATGGCCCCGCGAACCCATCACCACGAGGTCGAACTGCCCCTTCTGCGCGAACGAAGCTATCTCTTCGGCGGGATGACCGATGCGGTGCTCGAAGCGGGCTTCAATGCCGTTCCTGG